>NZ_JBHVKN010000264.1:0-6092 GCF_042798075.1 Nocardioides sp. NPDC057772 | reverse complement strand
CCTTCTTCGTTTCGGTGGCGATCAGGCACCAGCCAGAGCTCTGGGACCAGCCGGTGGTGGTCGGGGGACACGCCCGTGGCGTGGTGACCTGCGCGAACTACCCGGCGAGGGCCCACGGGGTGCGGGCTGCGATGCCCGGGTCGATGGCGAGGCGCCTGTGCCCGCAGCTCGTCTCGGTCCGCCTCGACTTCGGCGAGGTCGCCGAGGTCTCCAAGCAGGTCCGGGAGATCTTCCGCCGCGCCACCCCGCTGGTGGAGGTGGTCAGCGTCGACGAGGCGTTCCTCGACGTACGCGGCGCGACCAGGCTCTTCGGCAGCCCCGAGCGGATCGCGCAGCGGATCCGGCGGCAGATCGCCGAGGAGCTGAGCATCACCTGCTCGGTCGGCGTCGCGCCGCCGCCGAGCGTGGCCAAGGTCGGCAGCCGCAAGGCGAAGCCCGACGGCGTCGTGGTCGTCCGGCCCGAGGACATCGCCGGCTTCCTCCACCCGCTCGACGTCGGCGAGCTCTACGGCGTCGGCCCGAGCACCAGGAAGCGGCTGCGGCGGCTCGGGTTCGAGACGGTCGGCGACATCGCCCGCACCCCGGTCCCCACCCTCCATCAGATCCTGGGTCCACGCCTCGGCGCCCACCTGCACCGGCTCGCCACCGGCACCGACCGGCGCGAGCTGACGGGCCGGCTGGGGCCCGACCTTCCCGACCGGTCGACCGGGGCCCAGGAGACCTTCGGCCACGACCTGAGCGACCGTGAGGACATCGTGCGCGAGCTGCTGCGCCTCTCCGCCCGCGTCACCCGGCGGATGCGGAGGGCCGGCACCGTCGGCCGCACGATCGCGCTGACGGTGCGGTTCACCGACTTCACAACCATCTCTCGCTCGCGCACGCTCCCAGACCCGACCGACGTCACCCAGGAGGTGCATACGACCGCCGTCCGGCTCTACGACGAGCTGAACCTCCGTGGCCGGGCCCTGCGGCTGGTCGGGGTCCGGGTGGAGCACCTGGTCGCCCGCGAGGGCACCGACCGGCAGCTGGTGCTCGGCGAGCGGGAGCGCGGCTGGTCCGAGGCCGATCGTGCCGTCGACCAGGTCGCCGAACGCTTCGGCTCCCACCTCGTACGCCGGGCGAGCCTGCTCCACAACGGCCGGGGTTGACGCACCTGCCCGTTCGGTTGACACAATCGGTCGTGGTTGTGCCATGTGGCAGAACGTGAAGGGGCAAGAATTTTCTGGGCTCACTACCGCCTTCAGGATGGCGTGCCTAGACTTGTAGGTGCCCCAACAGGACATGGGAGGTACGGTGCCACTCTCGGAAGAGGAGCTTCGCCTGCTCGAGCAGATGGAGCGCGCGCTCTCGGCGGAGGACCCGAAGTTCGCCTCCGCCCTCCGAGGCACGGCCCTGCGCCGTGCCCAACGTCGACACGCGGTCATCGCGGGCTTCGTGCTCGCAGGTGGCGTCGCGCTGTTGATGACCGGTGTGATCTCGCGGATGTGGATCGTCGGCGTGGTCGGCTTCCTGGTGATGCTGGCCTCGACCTCGGTGCTGCTCACGGCGCTGCGCGGTGCCGCGGCGGTGGAGGAGGACGACGGCGACCACGCGCCACGCAGCTCGTTCCTCGACCGGGCCACCGAGCGCTGGAAGCAACGCCGCCGCGACAACGACATCTAGTAGGCCAGCTGGAAAGACTTCGCCGTCCGCCGATCGTCACCTGGCGGGCGGCGCTTGCGTGCGCATCTGCGGTGGTCGGCGTGTGATGAGTCACGATGCGTGGGGGATCACCAACGGGCGTCCGCGTCGTTGAACTCACACTGCCGGGTCCCTGACCGGTCGACCGATCGCAGGAGGCTCGATGCCAGAAGCGCCTGAAACGCGGGCCGCGCCAACGGGGCGCGGTGCCGTCGTACGGACGATGGCGGCCCACCCCGTGGCCCGGATCCTCGTGTCACTGGCGGTGATCCAGGGAAGCCTGTTCCTGTCCGGGGTGCTGGTGGTCCGGGCGGTGGGGGTCGAGGCCAGGGGTGAACTGGCCCTCATCTCCGGGGTCGTCGGCATCGCCAGCCAGATGGGCCTGCTGGGGCTTCCGGCGGCACTCGTGTACTTCATCGCCAGTCGGCGCGTGCCTGCCCTGGCCATGATCAGCCGAGTGGCGCCGGGTCTGGCGCTGCGGATCACGGTCTGCGCGGTGATCAGTGTCGGAGCGCTCCTCGCCCTCGACCGCTTCTCCCAACCCCTGTCTGCGCCGGTCGGCGAGTCGATCATGGTGCTGCTCGGCATCACCGTGCTGATGCTGGGCTTCACCCTGCTGGCGGGGCTGCAAGGTGAGGAACGGCACCTGTCGCTCACGATCATCCAGGCCCTACCGCTGGTGGTGTACGCCGGGCTGGTGGTGCTGTTGGTGATGATCGACCGCGCCAGCATCGTGACCCTGCTGCTGGCCAACGTGACGGGCTGGATCCTGGTCCCGATGACCGCGATCCCCGTCCTGCGGCGAGGAGGGCCGCGGCCCGGACGAACAGTGCTGCCCACCACTGCCGAGGTGAGACGCTTCGGGGCGCGGGCATGGGTGGCCGCTGCCGGTCCCACCGACATGCTGGGCATCGACCAGGTGCTGATCGGTGCCACCGTAGGGCACTCCCAGCTCGGGCTCTACGTGATCGGCTGGGCGTTCGAGACCGGCACCGTGCTCCCTGGCGTGGCGCTGGCCACGTTCCTGGGGCCCAGGGTCGCGGCCGCGGAGCCGGGGGAGCGGATCCGGTTGGCCCGCCGCTGGCTGATCCGCGGCCTGCTGATCGCGGCACTGGTCTGTCTCCTGGTCGAGCTGGCGCTCGCTCCGCTGCTCGTCCTCGCGTTCGGCGAGGAGGCCCGGGCGGCGATCGGCCCGGCTCGGATCCTGCTGGTGGCCGGGGTGTTCCTCGGGCTGCGTCGTGCGCTCGCCGCGGTGTTGCAGGCGCTCGGCCGTCCCAGCTGGGCCACCGCCGCCGAGACCGTGTCCTTCGTGGTGATGGTGACCGGGATGCTCGGCCTGGGTTCCGTCGCGGGGATCGGTGGCTGCGCGGTCGCGATGGCGCTCGCGGGCCTGGTCGGCGTCCTCGTCCAGGTCGGTATGCTCCGTCGCCTCTCTGTCCGGCTGCGCCAGACCCGACCCGCCCCCGACCATGCTGAGGAATCCTGATGTTCGAGAACGTACTCTCCGACCTGCGAGCAAACGTCGACGTGTCCCGGCACGGTCGGTTGCGGTTCTGGATCTGGGTGGCCGGGAAGGCGTTGTTGCAGCCGCAGATCCAGGTGGTGCTTCTCTATCGCGCTTCCTCGGTGCTGGCGAGGTCCGGTCCGTTGCGGCCACTGGCTTTCCTGCTCCGCTCGCTTGCGGTCGTGCTCGGCGGAACCGAGATCCATCCCGACGCCCGGATCGGGCCTGGACTGGCGCTCCTGCACTCGGTTGGTGTGGTGGTCGGCGGTGAGGTGGTCATCGGTCGAGACGCCCGCATCTCCCAGCTCACCTGCATCGGTGAGCCCGGCCGGGGAGCGCGTCGGCAGGGCATGCCGACACTCGGCGACCACGTCACGGTCGGGGTCGGGGCGGTGATTCTCGGCCCGCTCCGGATCGGTGACCGAGCCGTTGTCGGCGCCGCGGCCGTGGTGACGAAGGACGTTCCCGCTGGAGCGATCGTGGGAGGAACGCCGGCCCGGGTGATCGGCTGGGTCGAGGGCTACGGCCCGTCGGCAAAATCGTAACTCTTAGTTACAATCTGCGTGACAACGCGTGTTCAGTCTCGTTGAGACGGTCGTCATACCAATGGGGGTCACGAGAAGGGCACAGCCCATGCACGCAGTAGATGTGGACGTTCTGGTCGCAGGTGGCGGCGGATTCATCGGAGGCCACCTGGTCGGTGAGCTGCTGGACCAGGGCAAGTCGGTCAGAGCCGTGGACGTGAAGCCGGCCTCGCAGTGGTACCAGGTTCATCCGGACGCCCAGAACGTACAAGCCGACCTGTCGCTGCGGGAGGAGGCGATGGCGCACACCGCGGGCGCGCGGGAGGTCTACATGCTCGCCGCCGACATGGGGGGCATGGGGTTCATCGAGAACAACAAGGCCGCGTGCATGCTCTCGGTGCTGACCAGCACCCACATGCTCGAGGCCGCTCGTGACCACGAGGTGGAGCGGTACTTCTACTCCTCCTCGGCCTGCGTCTACGCGGCCGACAAGCAGACCCGGACCGAGGTGACCGCCCTGCGCGAGGCCGACGCCTACCCTGCCATGCCCGAGGACGGGTACGGCTGGGAGAAGCTGTTCACCGAGCGGATGTGTCGCCACTTCGAGGAGGACTTCGGTCTGACCGCCCGGGTGGCTCGCTACCACAACGTCTATGGTCCGAACGGCACCTGGGACGGTGGTCGTGAGAAGGCGCCGGCCGCGGTGTGCCGCAAGATCGCCACCGCCGCGCTGACCGGGAAGCACGAGCTGGAGATCTGGGGCGACGGGGAGCAGACACGGAGCTTCATGTACATCGACGACTGCCTGCGCGGCAGCCAGATGATCCTGGCCGGCGAGAGCAGCGAGCCGGTCAACCTGGGTTCCTCGGAGCTGGTCTCGATCAACCAGCTGGTCAGCATCGTCGAACAGATCGCGGGCATCACCTGCAAGCGCAACTATGTGCTCGACGCCCCCCAGGGCGTGCGCGGCCGCAACAGCGACAACACGCTGATCCAGGAGATCTACGGGTGGGAGCCCTCGATCAGCCTGGCCGACGGCCTGGCCAAGACCTATGAATGGGTCCATGACCAGGTCGCCAAGAGTCTGGGCTGATGACGATGCGGATCCTGGTCCATGACTACAGCGGTCACCCGTTCCAGGCCGAGCTGAGCAGGGAGCTGGCGGCACGCGGTCACCAGGTCACCCACTCCTACTGCGAGGCCTACGTCTCCGGCAAGGGCGATCTCTCCGGTGACGCGGAGAATCTGGAGGTGCGTCCCATCGGCGTCGGAAGCACGATCGCCAAGACGCGCTTCGCCTCCCGGCTGGTGCAGGAGCTGCGGTTCGGGGTGCAGCTGGCGCGGCTCGCGCGCGACCTGCGCCCGGAGGCGGTGCTCATCGCCAATGCACCCATCCCGACACTGGTGATCGCGGCCGCGGTGCTGGCCGTGTGTCGGATCCCCTGGGTGCTCTGGCATCAGGACGTGCAGGCCGTCGCGGTCCGCTCGTTCGCCGGCCGGCAGCTGTCCGTGGCCTTCTTGGCGGTGGCCTGGCTGATCGAGCATGGTGAACGTTGGTGCGCCCGACGCTCGGCGGCGGTGGTGGTGATCGCCGATTCCTTCGTCGACGTGCACCGGCGATGGGGCACGTCGGACAAGGTGAGCGTGATTCCGAACTGGGCGCCGCTCGGTGACATCCGGCCGGTCGAACGAGACAACGACTGGGCTGCTGAGCACGGGCTCACCGGAACCAGGACGCTGCTCTACAGCGGCACGCTGGGGCTCAAGCACAACCCGGCGCTGCTCGTCCGGCTGGTGCGGCGTGTCCAGGACCGGTCAGGGGAGCAGCCGGTTCGGCTGGTCGTGGTCAACCAGGGCCCGGCGACCGATGTGCTGCGCACGGAGGCCCAGCGGCTCGGTGTCGCCCTGACGCTGCTGCCGTTCCAGCCCTACGAGCGGCTCGCTGAGGTCCTGGGGTCCGGCGACGTGCTGGTGGTGCTCCTGGAGAAGGAGGCGGGTGCGTTCTCGGTGCCTTCGAAGACGCTGACCTATCTCTGTGCGGGCCGGCCGGTGCTCGGACTGATGCCGCAGGAGAATCTCGCAGCCACGTTGGTCGATGCGGCAGAGGGCTGTGTGATGCCTCCGGAGGAGGAGTCGCTGGAGGATGCGGCCCGCTGGGTCGTGGACGTGCTCGCCGATCCCGAGCGGCAGCGGCGACTCGGGGCCAGGTCGCGGGCACTCGCCGAGCGCGAGTTCGCGCTCCAGGGGTGTGCGGACAAGTTCGAGAAGATCCTGGAAGCCGCCCGGGGTGAGATCGACGCGGTCGTCGCCGAGGAGATCCTCACCCGGGCCGACCGGTCTTCGTCTGTCGACCTGGCTCGCCGCTGAGCACACGTCTCCACGGG
>NZ_JBHVKN010000263.1:0-6122 GCF_042798075.1 Nocardioides sp. NPDC057772 | reverse complement strand
CTTCACAAAGTGCCGCCCACTGATGTAGCAGCCGCCGACGGTGCCGTCGGTCAGCGCGCCTGCCCTGCAGCTACGGCGTCGAGAGCGAGGGTGGCGAGGACGTTGCCGGAGATCTCGGGGTAGCCGTGGCTGAGGGCGCGCCACTCGGCCGGGATGGCGGAGGCGCCCCAGCGGGCGCCGAGGAGGCCGCCGGCGATGGCGGCGACGGTGTCGGTGTCGTTGCCGATCCGGATCGCGGTGTTGAGCGCCTCGACGTAGTGCTCAGGTCCCGTGGTCGGGGTCTGGGCGATCGATGACCACGCGGCCTGCAGCGCGGTGACGATCCAGCCGTTGGGGTTGAAGGTGCCCGGCGGCGCGGTCTCGGCCTCGTCGAGCTTCTCGGTCCAGAAGGCGGCCTCGGCGGGGGAGAGGAGGGAGAGGCCGGAGCGTACGTCGAGCTCGCCGTGCATCACCGCGTGCTCGATCGCCAGGGACCAGAGGGCGCAGCCGGACTGGGCGTGCTCGTCCCAGTGCGTGAGCGCGCTCACCGCCGCGGCCGCCTCGGCGACGGCCGGGCGGTCACCGAGATAGGGGAGTGCGACCGGAGCCGTACGCATCAGGGAGCCGTTGCCGCCGGTGTGACCGGTCATCTCGTGCAGCTTCTCCGAGATCTGCCGCAGGTCAGCAGCGGTCGACGTGGGACCGGCCGTGTTGAGCACGCGTGCGGTCTGGTTACCGATGTCCTTCGGGTCCGACTCGGCCCACGTCCGGAAGTTACGGGCGACCGCGGTCAGCCCTTCCTCGGTGCGCAGGTCGAGCCCGCCGGCGGCGGCGTCGAGGATGCACCACGCCATCGTGGTGTCGTCGGTCCACTCCCCGGGCGCGAACGGGCCGAGCCCGCCGCCCAGCATCTGTGCCTTCTCATCGGCGCCGAGCCGCGGCCGGTCGAACTCGTAATGAGCCCCGAGCGCGTCCGCGACAGCGGTCCCGACGATGGCCCCGACGGCCCGGTCACTCTGAGAATCGGTCAGCTCCACGTGACCCGACACTAGCCGCGGGTGTACTGGACGTGCGTGTCCGCCGCGGCGCGGGTGAAGCCGAGGCCTTCGTAGAGACGTACGGCCGGGGTGTTGTCGCCCTCGACGTAGAGGTGGATCGCATCCACCCCGGCGTCTGCCAGATGACGCAGCCCGGCGAGGGTGACCAGCTTGCCGAGGCCGCGACCCTGGGCGGCGGGATCGACGCCGACGACGTAGACCTCGCCCTCGGTCTCGCTGTGGCGCTTGGTCCAGTGGAACGCGAGCAGCTTCTCGTCCTCCCACGCGGTGATCAGCCCCGATGCGTCGAACCACGGCTCCGACATCCGCTCCCGCAGACCGGCTTCGTCCAGTGAGCCCTGCTCGGGGTGGTGCGCGAAGGCGGCGGCGTTGACCCGGAGCACCTCGGCCTCGTCGCCGGGCTCGAAGCCGCGTACGACGATCCCCTCGGGCGGCTCGGGAGCGGCCGGCAACCCCGTGGCGGGGCGCCGCATCACCCACAGCTCGCGGGTGCGCTCCCAGCCCTGCTTCGCGGCCAGCCGCGCCGCGGCCGGGTTGTCGCCGTGGGACCAAGCCGTCGTGCCGGACGCCAGTGACGGCGCCCGGAGCAGCAGCTGCCGCCCGAGGCCGACGCCGCGGTGCTGGGTCAGCACCACCAGCGACAGCTCTCCACCGGTGGTCGAGCCTGTCGAGACCAACAGCCCGAAGCCACGTACGTCACCCCAGATCGTGGCGTCCTCCGGACGGTTGCGCAGCGTCAGCAGGGTCGCCTCGTCGAGCGGCGCCACCCCGTCGTACGCCTCGGTCGCTTTCGCGATGTCCAGGACCTGCTCGACGGTGAGTGCCATGGGAGCAGCCTAGGCGTCGGCCCCCAGGCGAGGAGACGGGGTCAGCCGCGCGCCGTCGGCGGCGGCCTCGTTGCTCTTCGAGGGCAGCACGAAGCGGTAGCCGACGTTGCGGACGGTGCCGATGAGGGTCTCGTTCTCGGGGCCGAGCTTGGCGCGCAGGCGACGTACGTGGACGTCGACGGTGCGGGTGCCGCCGAAGTAGTCGTAGCCCCACACCTCCTGCAGCAGCTGCTGGCGGGAGAAGACGCGGCCGGGGTGCTGGGCGAGGAACTTCAGGAGCTCGAACTCCTTGAAGGTCAGGTCGAGGGGGCGGCCGCCGATCTTGGCGGTGTAGGTGGCGTCGTCGACGACGACCTCGCCGGAGCGGATGAGGTGAGCCTCGGGGTCGGAGGCCTCGCGGGCCGCCGAGTTGCGGCCGATCGCGAGCTTGATCCGGGCCTCGAGCTCGGCCGGACCGCAGGTGTGCAGCACGACGTCGTCCATGCCCCAGTCGTGGGAGACGACCGCGAGGCCACCCTCGGTGGCGATCAGCAGCACGGGGATGTCGGTGCCGGTGGTGCGGATCAGCCGACACAGGTCGCGAGCCTGGGCGAGGTCCTGTCGGCCGTCCACCAGCAGCAGGTCGGAGTCGGGCGCCTCGAGAAGCGCGCTACCTTCAGCAGGAAGGATCTTCACCTGGTGGCCGAGGAGCGAAAGCCCCGGAAGGACGTCTGCCGAAGGCTGAAGCGAACTGGTCAGCAACAGAAGCGAGCTCATCGGGGGTGCCTCTCGGTCAGGATGTGAGGAGCACCGAAACGCAACATTGAGCCTCGGTGAGGTGATCGTTGGACCATATTAACGAAACCTCGCGGTGACATAGGAAGGTTGTCCACGAGAAAGTGACGAACGTTATAGAGGTCCGCTACTGGGCGGCGGCCAAGTCGGCGGCCGGAACCGCCTCGGACCAGATCCAGGTCGACGGCCCGTTGACGCTGGCAGAAGTGGTACGACGCGCCGCCGAGCTGCACGCCGACACCCGCCTCCCAGAGGTGCTGAAGGTCTGCTCGGCACTCATCGGTGACCGTCCCGCGGGAACGGGCGACCCCGGTGGGATCGAGGTCCCACCGGGGTCGACGGTCGAGTTCCTCCCTCCGTTCGCTGGTGGATAGATCACTGATGGCTGGGGAGCCCGCGCCCGGTGACTCACCTGCGTAAGGGCCTGCCGGGGCGGGCAGGTCCTCGCTCCTCAGCCCTCGATCGCGGCGGGCTCCGACTTGGGGCTCGTGGCGATCTGGATCTTGCGCGGCTTGGCCTTCTCTGCGACCGGCACGACCAGACGGAGCACACCGGCGTCGTAGGCCGCCTCGATGTGGTCGAGATCGAGGTTGTCGCCGAGCACGAGCTGACGGCTGAAGGTGCCGCGCATGCGCTCGTTGGCCAGCATCTGCCAGTCGCCGTTCTTGGCGACCCGCTCGGCCTTGACCGTGAGCACGTTGCGCTCGACGTCGAGATCGATGGTGTCCGGGCTCACGCCAGGAAGGTCGAACTCGATGACGAAGCGGTCGCCCTCGCGCCAGGCATCCATCGGCATCACGGCCGGGCGGTTCGTGGTGCCCCCGCCCAGGAGCTGCTGAGTGATGCGATCGAAGTCGCGGAACGGATCGGTGCTTCGGATCAGCATGATTCCCTCCTCACGGGATCTATATCAGCGGATACACCTTTTATATATTCCAGCTGCTAGGAGATTTCAAGTGCACATGTCAGAATTGATCGCGTGAAGGAGCGAACCAGGGCTGTCTACGCCATCTCGGTGGCCGCCGAGATGGCCGACATGCAGATCCAGAACCTCCGCGTCTACGAGCGCCGGGGCCTGGTCGACCCTGCGCGCACCGCCGGCGGCACCCGGCTCTACTCCATCGCCGACATCGAGCGCCTCGTCCGCATCCGAGACCTGCTCGCCGACGGTCTCAACCTCGCCGGCATCGCTCGCGTGCTGGCTTTGGAGGAGGACGTACGCCGCCTGAAAGCTGCCAACGAGAAGCTTCGGCGCGCCTCGGGGGAATGAGCGGGGCGGGTTACCGGTTGAATGGTCATATGAGCACCGGAGCCTGGATCGCCGTCATCGCGATAGCCGTCGCGCTCGCCTTCGGCCTGTTCCGGCTGCTCACCGACGGCCGCTTCCGAGGCACGAAGGAGCTCCACGTGGCCCACGAGGATCACGCACCCGAGCCGCACGCGTGGGATGCGGTCACCGATGCGCTGGGTGAGCCCGAGCTCGGTGCGCGCGCGACCCTCGTGCAGTTCTCCAGCGCCTTCTGCGCGCCGTGCCGGGCGACCCGGAGGATCCTGGGTGAGGTCGCCGAGATCGTTCCGGGCGTGGTCCACCTCGAGATCGACGCCGAGCATCACCTCGACCTGGTCCGCCGCCTCGACATCCTGCGTACTCCTACGACGCTGGTGCTGGACGGCGCCGGCAACGAGGTCGCCCGGGCCTCCGGTGCCCCGCGCAAGGAGCAGGTCCTGAGCGCGATCCCGACCTACGATCTCGAATCCTGACACGACGGTCCGCATTTCGAGACATTCGTTTCGTGCCCGTCGAGCATCGCGCTACTGTCATCGCATGTTCTCGACCATGCTGACCAAGCGCCGCGCAGTGGATCACTGCCGCGTGCGTTCGGCGCTGTGTCGTTCCTGCCGCTGATTCCCTGAGATTTGTCGACGCAGTCGACACCGGGGATCGCTTTCGCCTGTCAGGCTCTTCCTGACGACCTCCCCTCCACTCTCGCAGGAGCACACCTATGTCCGAGACCTCAAGCCAGACGGCGACGCAGACCGGAATCGACCCGCGTGGCCCGCAGTTCGCTGCGGCGCTGACCGTTGTCGTACTCATCCTGGCTCTGCTGCTTCCGCAGCCATGGGCTCTCGTGGTGACGGTCATCCAGACGGTGCTCTTCGCGATCGGGGCTGGTCTCGGCGTTCAGCGGACCCCCCATGCCTGGCTCTTCAAGAAGTTCGTACGACCCCGCCTCGGGGCACCGGACGAGCTCGAGGACCCGGCACCGCCCCGGTTCGCCCAGGGCGTCGGCCTCGCCTTCCTCGCGGTCGCGCTCGTGGGCTACCTCCTCGGCGCCACGCTCGTGGCGCAGATCGCCCTCGGCCTCGCGCTGGTGGCGGCCGTGCTCAATGCCGTCTTCCGGTTCTGCCTCGGCTGTGAGATCTACCTGCTGATCAGGCGTTTCGCCTAGTCCCCTGAACGCAAGAAACATAACGAAAGGTACCTAGATGACCCGCGAGAACTCCCTCGTCTCCGCCCAGTGGGTGGAGGAGCACCTCGATGACCCGAAGGTGGTGCTGATCGAGGTCGACGAAGACACCACCGCCTACGACAAGGGCCACATCAAGGGTGCCATCAAGCTCGACTGGACCACCGACCTGCAGGACCAGGTCCGTCGCGACTTCGTCAACAAGGACCAGTTCTCCGCTCTGCTCTCCGAGCGTGGCGTCGCCAACGACGACACCGTGGTGCTCTACGGCGGCAACAACAACTGGTTCGCCGCGTACGCCTTCTGGTACTTCAAGCTCTACGGCCACCAGGACGTCAAGCTGCTCGACGGCGGCCGCAAGAAGTGGGAGCTCGACTCCCGCGAGCTGACCGACGAGGCCGTCACCCGTGAGGCGACCACCTACACCGCGCAGGAGCAGGACCACTCGATCCGCGCCTTCCGCGACGAGGTCGTCGAGGCCATCGGCACCCAGAACCTGGTCGACGTGCGTTCGCCCGACGAGTTCGCCGGCCGCCTCCTCGCCCCGGCTCACCTCCCGCAGGAGCAGGCCCAGCGCGCCGGTCACATCCCGACCGCGGCGAACGTCCCGTGGTCCAAGGCGGCCAACGACGACGGCACCTTCCGCTCCGACGAGGAGCTCAAGGAGATCTACACCGAGGCCGGCGTCGACTGGAGCAAGGACACCATCGCCTACTGCCGCATCGGCGAGCGCTCCTCGCACACCTGGTTCGTGCTCAAGGAGCTCCTCGGCCAGGAGAACGTCAAGAACTACGACGGCTCGTGGACCGAGTACGGCTCGCTCGTCGGCGTCCCGGTCGTCACCGGCGACGAGCCCGGGGAGGCCTGAGCATGTGCGGAGCAACTGAGGGCGGGCTCTCGCTCGCCGGCGTCGACGTCGCCAAGGAAGCAGTCATCCAGGGTCAGGTGACCCGTGACGGCGAGCCGGTCCACGGCGCGTACGTCCGGCTGCTCGACCGCACCGGCGAGTTCACCGC
>NZ_JBHVKN010000262.1:0-6127 GCF_042798075.1 Nocardioides sp. NPDC057772 | reverse complement strand
GCATCTTGCCGCGGTCGGCGACGATGTCGAGCACCTCGCGGCGTACGGCATCTCCGTCGCCGTCATGTGCGGACTCGAGCTGCCGGAACGATGCGGCGTCCAGGTTCAGCCGCTCCACCCGGATCCGCACCTCGTCGGGCCAGAGCTCCTTGCGGGTGTCGAGTCGGCGGGCGGCCTGGGGCAGCGGCAACGAGCCGCCCACTGGCTCGTCGAGGACCCGGTGCAGGCCTGTCGGGTCAGAAGTGGTCATCGTCGTACGCCTCCTTGCGTGCCATCTCACGGCGGACCCTACCAGCGATTGATGGAAGAATTGCGGCCTAGGCTTGCAAACGCCGGAGGATATCCCGCTATGGTTGAGAGCATGACGGCAACCATCGAGCCCACGACCCGCGACGGACAGCCCTACGCCTACCAGCGCGTAGAGCTGGTCGAACCCGACTGGACCCGCTTCCCGGGATGGGCCGACGTGACCGAGGAGCAGTGGCACGACGTGCAGTGGCAGCGCGTCAACTGCATCAAGAACGTGCGCCAGCTGCGTGCCCTGATGGGCGATCTTCTCGAGGAGCGCTTCTACGCCGACCTCGAGAAGGACATGGCCGAGCGCGCGACCATGTCGATGCTGGTGCCGCCGCAGATGGTCAACACGATGGTGCCCTCGGGCGCGGACGCCGGCGAGGAGTTCACCGCCGCCTTCTACGCGGACCCGATCCGGCACTACATGATCCCGGTCTTCTCCGACCGCCGCACCGATTGGCCCTCGCACCCGCAGGCGAGCCGCGACTCGCTGCACGAGCACGACATGTGGGTCGCCGAGGGGCTGACGCACCGCTACCCGACCAAGGTGCTCGCCGAGCTGCTCTCCACCTGCCCGCAGTACTGCGGGCACTGCACCCGGATGGACCTGGTCGGCAACTCGACCCCGGTCATCGACAAGCTCAAGCTCACCGGCAAGCCGGTCGACCGCCACCAGGCGATGCTCGACTACCTCCGCAACACCCCGCAGGTGCGCGACGTGGTCGTCTCCGGCGGCGACGTCGCCAACCTGCCCTGGCCGCGGCTGGAGGACTTCCTCACCAAGCTGATGGAGATCGACAACATCCGCGACATCCGGCTGGCCACCAAGGGTCTGGTCGGGCTCCCCCAGCACTGGCTCCAGGAGCCGCTCCTGGAGGGGATGAGCCGGGTGACCAGCATCGCCCGCGAGCGCGGGGTGTCACTGGCCGTCCACACCCACGCCAACCACGCCAACTCGGTCACTCCTCTGGTCGCCGAGGCGGCCAAGGCGCTGCTGGCGGCAGGGGTTCGGGACGTACGCAACCAGGGGGTGCTGCTCGCCGGCGTCAACGCCGACAGCCACTCGCTGCTCGACCTCTGCTTCCGCCTGCTCGACGGCGCGCAGATCATGCCCTACTACTTCTACATGTGCGACATGATCCCGTTCTCGGAGCACTGGCGGGTCTCGGTCGCCGAAGCCCAGCGGATGCAGCACGACATCATGGGCTACCTGCCCGGCTTCGCCACCCCGCGCATCGTCTGCGACGTACCTTTCGTCGGGAAGCGCTGGGTCCACCAGCTCGCCGACTACGACACCGAGCGCGGCATCTCCTACTGGACCAAGAACTACCGCACCTCGATCGAGGCGTCCGACCCTGAGGCGCTCACCAGGACCTACGAGTACTACGACCCGATCCACACCCTGCCCGAGTCGGGCCAGGAGTGGTGGCGCACCCACGGGAAGTGACCGTGATCCGCCCGGCCCCGCAGCCCACGCCCAGATTCGGGCTCAGTGGGTCAGGGTCGGGCGGTTCTCGTAGTAGGTGTACATCGCGATCGTGGTCCGGGTGGACACGTTCGCGACCGAGCGGATCCGGCCGAGCAGCTCCTCGAGCGCCTCGGGGGTCGCCACCCGCACCTTGAGCATGTAGGACTCGACGCCTGCGATCGACCAGCAGGCCTCGACCTCGTGGAGGTCGGCGACGCGCTCGGGGCAGTCGTCGGGCTGGGACGGGTCCATGGGCTGCACCGCGACGAACGCGGTCAGCGGCACGCCGATCGCGGCGTAGTTGACCGTGGCGCCGTAGCCGGTGATCAGGCCTCGCTGCTCGAGCCGCTTGACGCGCTGGTGAACCGCCGAGGTCGACAGGCCGGTCGCCTTGCCCAGGTCGGTGTAGGACATCCGACCGTCCTCCGCCAACAGCTGGAGGATTTTACGGTCGGTGGCCTCGATCTCAGGTGCAGTCACGGCGACAGCGTACCCATAACAGCAATATCTCCGCCGCAACGTCCAAAAAACTAGTTGATGTCGAAAGATTTACGGCATCAGGAGGGCCAGCCGGCGAGCGGCTTCAATGCTCCTCGGTCCTCGTCGACAGCCTGGACCACGGCGAGCAGCCGGCCGTCCGGCGCCTCGTCCGGGGCCGGTCCCAGCGCCTCGCCGGTGGCTCGGTGCGGGTCCGCGGAGACGACCACCCTGCCGTGGGCGTTGACCAGGGTGCCGCGGATCTCGCGCAGGCCGGGCAACAGCATCCGCTCGAGGGTCTCGACCGTGGTGTCGGCGCCGGCGACACCGACCAACCGGCCGTCCGCGTAGACCGGCAGGGTCGTGGTCATGACGTACTCGTCCGCACAGACGAAGTCCACGTAGGGCCCGGCGATGTGGAGCTGCCCGGTGCGCTGCGGGACGCGGAACCACGACTGGCGGGTGTAGTCGATGGCGTCCCTCGTTCCCGGCACCTCGGCCTCGCCGAGGAAGTCGCGACCCGCGCCCTGCCACCAGGCCAGGTAGAGCCGCCGGTCACTGAGGGCGTCCGGTGCGGCGACGAACCCGCCGCCCAGGAGGTTCGGGTCCCGGAGGAACGCCAGCGCGCCTTCCTCGACGTGGGCCCGCAGCCGGTTCGAGGTGACCGGTCCGGCGGCGAAGAGGGCGCCGACCTCGGCACGGACCCGCTCGAGCTCGGTGAGGATGGAGCCGAAGTGCTGCTCGATCCGGACGGCGCAGTCGGCGGACACATCGATGTTCACTGGCGTACCACCTCATGGATCTCGGTCAGACGTTCAACGGCGTGGGTCACGTGGTCGCGTACGCTCGTGCGGGCCGCGGCGACGTCGCCTGACCCCAGCGCGGTGACCAGCGCGCGATGCCGCTCGGCGGATGCCTGCCGGAAGTCCGGTTCGCTCAGCGGCACTCGCAGCAACGTACCGAAGTCGGCCTCCTGTCGCACCACCTCTCGGGTGAGACGCGCCGACTGGGTCAGCGCGGCGACGGAGAGGTAGAGCTCGCTCTCGGCGTCGCGCCACCGGCCGACGTCCTCCTCGTCCGCCGGGATCAACAGGTCCTGGAGATCCTCGATCTCCTCCGGGGCAGCCCGCTCGGCGGCGAGCTCGGCGCACCCGGTCAGCACCACCAGATAGAGGCTCGCCCGGTCGCGCAGCTCCACACGCGACATGGTGGCGAGCCGTCCCTTCACGATGTCACCCGGGTCGGGTGCTCGCACGAACGAACCGCCACCACGTCCCCGCGTCGTCACCACCAGGCCCTGCGCCCGCAGCGAGACCAACGCCTCCCGGGCGGTCACGGTGGCCACCCCGAGCATCTGGGCGAGCTCGAGCTCGCTCGGCAGACGATCACCGTCGGCGAGTACGCCGGAGCGGATCGCCTCCGCGAGGCGGTTCTCGACACGTACGGCTCTGCCTTCGTCGCCGATCGGCGCGAAGATCGCCGACCGGGCGCGCGAGGTGATCGCACGGGGGTTGGCCACGATCGGGCTCCTCCTTCGAGTGGGTTTACGAAGAACTTACGCAGAAGGTCTTTAAAATCTAAGATCTGGTTCCATATGATTCAGCAATGCGACCGACCGAATCTCCGCAGATCCAGCTCGACGCCGTGTCCAAGGCGTACGGCGACGTGATGGCCGTCGACGCTCTCGACCTGACCATCGGCGACGGCGAGTTCTTCTCGATGCTCGGGCCCTCCGGCTCCGGCAAGACGACGGTGCTGCGCCTGATTGCGGGCTTCGAGCGCGCCGACTCCGGCATGATCCGTCTCGGCAGCGAGGACGTCACCGCGCTGGCGCCCTTCGACCGCGACGTCACCACCGTCTTCCAGGACTACGCGCTCTTCCCGCACCTCAACGTGCTCGAGAACGTCGCGTACGGCCTGCGTGTCCGTGGCGTCCCGAAGGCCGAGCGGACCTCCCGGGCACGGGAGGCGCTCGCGATGGTCCGCCTCGAGCACGTCGCGGCCCGGAAGCCGACCGAGCTCTCCGGCGGACAGCGGCAGCGGGTCGCGCTGGCTCGCTCGATCGTCGTACGCCCCAAGGTGCTGCTCCTCGACGAGCCGCTCGGCGCGCTCGACCTCAAGCTCCGTGAGCAGATGCAGGTCGAGCTCAAGCAGATCCAGCGTGAGCTGGGGATCACCTTCGTCTTCGTCACCCACGACCAGGAGGAGGCGCTGACCCTCAGCGACCGGATCGCGGTCTTCGACAGTGGTCGGATCGTGCAGCTGGGCACACCGAAGGAGATCTACGAGCGGCCGACGTCGCAGTACGTCGCCGACTTCGTCGGCACCTCCAACGTCTTCGACGAGCAGGCAGCCAAGCGGCTGCTGAGCATGGAGGGCGCCTTCGCCCTGCGGCCCGAGAAGATCCTGCTCTCCCCCGCGACCGCGAGCGCTCCCGCCGGCGCGATGACCGCGGCCGGGGTGATCACCGAGTCCATCTACATCGGCACCGGTCATCGCGTCCACATCGAGCTCGAGGACGGCACCAGGCTGGTCGCTCTCGAGCAGAACCGCGGCGCCCTGCACCCGGATGCCGCCGAACCAGAGTCTCGGGGCGACCGCGTGGTCGCCTCCTGGTCGCCGGGCGATCTGGTCCCTTTGGGCACCGACTCGTCCCGTGCCGTGCAACACCGATGAGCCAGAACCCATCAGAGAGGTTTGATCATGCGCAACATCCCAACCAGGTACCCCGCTGGCCGCACCCTTGGCGGAGCGGTCGCGGCACTGTCCCTGATCACGCTCACCGCCTGCGGCGGTGACAGCGGGACCGAGTCGACCGGGGCCGTCGAGAAGCTCGGCGAGAACGAGGGCGAGGTCTCGATCCTGGCCTGGCCCGGCTACGTCGAGGACGGCTCGACCGACCCGAAGGTCGACTGGGTCTCCAGCTTCGAGAAGGAGACCGGCTGCCAGGTGACCTCCAAGGTCTACGGCACCTCCGACGAGGCCTTCAACCTGGCCAAGTCCGGCGAGTACGACGTCGTGGCCGCCTCCGGCGACCTCACCCTGCGCATGATCGCGGCAGGTGAGGCGGCCGAGGTCAACACCGACCTGATCCCCAACTACGAGGGCATCTACGACTTCCTCAAGGACCGCGAGTGGAACACCGTGGACGACAAGAACTACGGCATCCCGCACGGCTACGGCGCCAACCTGCTGATGTACAACACCAAGGAGGTCACCCCGGCCCCGACCTCGTGGAAGGCGGTCTTCGAGGACGCGCCGAAGCACAAGGGCCAGGTCACCGCGTACGACTCGCCGATCTACATCGCCGACGCCGCGGTCTACCTGATGGCGCACCAGCCCGACCTGGGGATCGAGAACCCCTACTCGCTCGACGAGAAGCAGCTGGACGCGGCCGTCGAGCTGCTCAAGACCCAGCGGGCCTCGGTGGGTGAGTACTGGTCCGACTACACCAAGACGCAGGCCTCGTTCGAGACCGGCGACACCGTGGTCGGCACCACCTGGCAGGTGATCGCCAACCTGATCGACCCGAAGAAGGCCTCGGTCGAGGCGATCCTGCCCTCCGAGGGCGCCACCGGCTGGAACGACACCTGGATGATCTCCGCGAACGCCAAGTCGCCCAACTGCGCCTACGCCTGGCTCAACCACATCTCCGACCCGAAGATCAACGCCCAGGCGACGGAGTACTTCGGGGAGGCGCCCAACTCCGACAAGGCCTGCGAGTTCGCCTCCGAGGGCCACTGCGAGACGTTCCACGCCGGCGACGCGGAGTACGCCGAGAAGATCTGGTTCTGGAACACCCCGATCGAGAAGTGCCTGGACGGCCGGACCGACGTCAAGTGCACCGACTACCAGGACTGGACCAAGGCCTGGGCAGAGATCAAGGGG
>NZ_JBHVKN010000261.1:0-6180 GCF_042798075.1 Nocardioides sp. NPDC057772 | reverse complement strand
GGCACGGGGGCAGATCCGCCGACTCGGCAGGCCCTCAGAGCAGCGGTCGCAGCGGAGTGAGGACGAGCTCGGTGAACTTGCGATGGATGTCGCGGGCGGCCCACTCGTCGGCAGTCAGCTCGAGCGCGTTGGACTCGTCGCGGGAGAAGATCTCCTCCATCTGCTTGGCGACGTCGCGATCGAAGATCTCCAGGTTGATCTCGTAGTTGCCGGTGAGCGAGAGCCGGTCGATGTTGGCGGTGCCGACGGTCGACCAGAAGCCGTCGACGGTGGCCGTCTTGGCGTGGATCATCGCGTCCTTGAACCGCAGGATGCGCACGCCCGCGTCGAGCAGCTGGGAGAAGTAGCCGCGCGAGATCCAGTCGACGACGACGTGGTTGGACTTCAACGGCAGCAGGATGCGTACGTCGACGCCGCGCTGCGCCGCGGCCTTGAGTGCGTTCACGAAGTCCTCGTCGGGGACGAAGTAGGCGGTGGTCAGGTAGATGTTGCGGGAGGCCCGGTTGATGGCCTCGAGGTACATCGAGCGGATCGGGAACATCCACAGCCGAGGCACGTTGCGGTGGAACCGCAGATCGGGGTCCCACGAGGGCGCGGTCTCGATGAGCAGCGGGCCCTCGGCGCCGGTCCGGTGGGTCAGCGGGTGCGGCCGCCGACGGTTGAGGTTCCAGAAGTCCGCGAACGCGCGACGCAGGTCCCACACGCCGGGCCCGGTGATCCGCACGTGCGTGTCGCGCCACTCGGTGGCGTACGCCGTCCCGATGTTGTAGCCGCCGACGAACCCGACGGTGTCGTCGACGACCAGGATCTTGCGGTGGTCGCGGCCGTAGCGGGAGAGGTCGAAGAAGCGCCAGCCGGCCGCGTAGGTGGGGTAGCGCAGCACGTGCATGCCCGCCGGGAAGCGCTTGAAGCGGGACGGCACGACGAGATTGGCGAGCTCGTCGAAGATGCAGTAGACCTCGACGCCTCGCTCGGTCGCGGCGGCGAGCGCCTGCTTGAAGCGCTGGCCGACCTCGTCGCCCTTCCAGATGTACGTCTCGAGGAAGATCTGCTTCTTGGCACCCTCGATCGCCGCGATCATGTCCTCGTAGAGGTCGTTGCCGAAGGTGTAGGTGGTCACGGTCCCGTCGCCGACGCTGTTGGTCCGCGGTGGCGTCACCGGGAACGGCTTGGCCCGCCTGCCGCCGTTCCTGCGGCTGCGGTAGCCGTCGACGAGGCTCATCACGATGGCAAGCGCGACCGGCACACCGAAGACGGCGAGGAGCAGGCGGCGTAGGAACCTCATGACGCCCCCCGGCGACAGTCTCATCACGGTTCCCAATCTAACCGGCCGGTCGCGGCTAGACACACCGGTGCGTATATCTACGCCATCTCGATGGTTCCAGCGGTCCCCCGGCACGTTTCCGACCAGCATGCGAGAACGACCTTCACGGGCGCTCGCGCCGGGGTGGAGGATCTGTGACCCGCGTCACCTACTGACTGGTAAGTCGTTGGACCGAAATACCTCCCACCCTGTTCGGTGACATGTCGGGGCCGGGTCGTTGCCCTCAGAACTGAAACGTGTTCTACTACAGGTGCTTGAAACGTGAGCCCAGTCACAAGACCTCGCGGAAGGTGAAGGATGGCAGTGCAGTTCGCCTCGCTGGTCCGAGGCGTCGGCGGGATGGGCTTGATGACTGGAGAGGTCGTCAAGGGGACGTTCACGACCAAGTTCCAGCTCCGCGAGTTCCTCGAGCAGGCCTGGTTCATCACCAGCGTGACGATGATGCCCGCGGTGCTGGTCTCGATCCCGTTCGGAGCCGTCATCTCCCTCCAGGTCGGCAACCTGGCCGGCCAGCTCGGGGCGCAGTCGTTCGCGGGGGCGACGGCGGTGCTCGCGGTGGTCCGGGAGGCGGCGCCGATGGCGGCCGCGCTGATCATCGCCGGGGCCGCCGGGTCGGCGATCTGCTCCGACATGGGGTCGCGCAAGATCCGCGAGGAGATCGACGCGATGGAGGTCCTGGGCATCGACCCGGTCGTCCGCCTGGTGATCCCACGGGTCCTCGCCTGCCTGTTCGTCTCGGTGATGATCAACGGGATCGTCATCGCGACCGGGATCGGCGGCGGCTACTTCTTCACGGTGATCGTCCAGGGCGGCTCGGCCGGTGCGTTCCTGTCGAGCTTCACCGCGCTGGCCAGCCTGCCCGACCTCTACATCTCGATGGTCAAGTCGGCCCTGTTCGGGTTCCTGGCCGCGATCATCGGTGCCTACAACGGCCTCAACGCCCAGGGCGGTCCCAGCGGCGTCGGCCGAGCGGTCAACGAGGCCGTGATCATCGCGTTCATGATGCTGTTCGTCCTCAACTCCATCATGACCGCGGTCTACTTCCAGATCGTTCCTCAGGACGGGTTGTGATCCCCCGGTGTCCAGCACGCTCGCCCAGGTGGGCAACCAGATCGTCAAGGAGCAGCGCCAGGCCGTCGAGGGCTATGGCGACCAGCTGATCTTCTACGCCAAGGCGCTGGCCTGGGCGCCGCGCGCCATCCGCCGCTACAAGCGGGAGGTGCTCAACATCCTGGCCGAGGTCGCCTTCGGGGCAGGCGGTCTGACCATGATCGCCGGCACCGTCGGCGTGATCGCGTTCATGGCGTTCTTCGCCGGCTCCGAGGTCGGCATCCAGGGCTACGCGAGCCTGAGCCAGATCGGTGTCGCGAAGTTCTCCGCGTTCATCTCGGCCTTCTTCAACACCCGCGAGGTCGCCCCGCTGATCTCCTCGATCGCGCTCGCCGCGACCGTCGGCTGCGGTTACACCGCACGCCTCGGCGCGATGCGCATCAGCGAGGAGATCGACGCGCTCGAGGCGATGGGCGTGCCGAGCCTTCCCTACCTGGTCACCACCAGGATGATCGCCGGGTTCCTGGCCGTCATCCCGCTCTACATCGTCGCGCTGTGCGCCTCCTACCTCAGCCCGCGGCTGATCACGACGCTGATGTACGGGCAGTCGGGTGGGACGTACGACCACTACTTCCTGGCGTTCCTGCCGCCGATCGACATCCTCTACAGCTTCCTCAAGCTGATCATCCTGGCGGTCGCGATCATCCTGATCCACTGCTACTACGGCTACACCGCCTCCGGCGGCCCGGCCGGGGTCGGCATCGCGGTCGGCAAGGCGATCCGGACGTCGATCGTGACCGTGGTCGTCGCCGACTTCTTCCTGAGCTTCGCGATCTGGGGCTCGACGACCACCGTCCGGATCACGGGTTGAGGGTGGTGCGGACGACATGTTGATGGGAATCCAGCGCGACACCCGCGCCGAGCACACCAAGCTCTTCGTCTCCGGGATCGCCTTCACGGTGACCCTCGCCCTGCTCATCACGCTGTGCGTGGCGATCTACCAGAAGGCGTTCGTCCAGTTCACGACTGTCAGCGTCGAGGCCGACCGGGCAGGCCTGCAGCTGCCGCGCTACGGCGACGTGCGTATGCACGGCGTCATCGTCGGCCAGGTCCGCGAGATCCGCCAGGACGGCAAGAAGGCCGTCATCGAGCTCGGCCTCGAGCCGGAGCAGGCCGAGCAGATCCCCGCCAACGTCAGCGTCGCCATCAAGCCGACGACGCTGTTCGGGCAGAAGTACGTCGAGTTCATCGACCCCGAGGGAGAGCGCACCGGCGCGCTGAGCGACGGCACGGTGATCCCCGCCGACCGCGTGCGCACCAGTGTCGAGCTGGACGTGATCCTGGCCCGGCTCTTCCCGTTGCTGAAGTCCATCCGCCCCCAGGACCTCAACAGCACCCTGCACGCCCTCGCCACCGCGCTCTCCGGCAACGGGGAGAAGCTCGGCGAGACCCTGGTCCAGCTCAACGACTACCTCGAAGAGATGAACGTCCACCTCCCCACTCTCGAACGCGATCTCGAGGACATGGCCGACGTCGCCGAGACCTACTCCATGGCCGCCCCCGATCTGGTCAAGGTACTCGAGAACACCACGACCACCGCCAAGACCGTCTCGGAGCAGCGGCGACGCCTCGGCGGCCTGCTCACCTCCGTCACCGGCGTCGCCGACACCTCCAAGAACCTGCTCGCCGAGAACGAGAAGGCGATCAGGTACGAGACCGAGCTGGCCGTGCCGCTGCTCAAGCTGCTCTCCGACTACTCCCCGGAGTACACCTGCCTGCTCCGGGGCCTCGACGACTACACCGAGCTGCTGGCGACCGTCTTCCAGCAGAACCGCGTGCGCCAGACGATGGTCCTCGACGGCACCCAGAAGCCGGCGTACGGCCGTGAGGACCGCCCCGAGTGGGGCGAGGTCGGTCACGGGCCGTGGTGCGACGGCCTGCCGACCCCGAAGGTGCCGGCCGGGCCGATGGAGCTGGAGAACGGCACCGAGGACGTCCCGTGGGCACCCGGGAACGGGGGTCTGCAGTGAACAAACGCGACCTGAAGACCGCGGTGGCCGGCACCAAGCTGGCCATCTTCACCGTCATCTCGGTCCTCGTGACCGGCACCCTCGCCTCGATCATGGGCAACGTCGGGTTCGGCGACCGGGTGCCCTACCGCGCCGAGTTCACCACCGCCTCCGGTCTGAGCGAAGGAGATGACGTACGCGTCGCCGGCATCACCGTGGGTGAGGTGCTCTCCGTCGAGATCGAGGGCGGTGACCACGCGATGGTCACCTTCCGGGTCGACAAGACGGTGCCGCTCACGACCGCCAGCGGTGCCCAGGTGCGCTACCTGAACCTGGTCGGCGACCGCTACCTCGCCCTGACCCAGGATGCCGGGCAGCAGCCGGAGGCCGAGGCGACACCGCTGCGCGAGGGGCAGACGATCGCGATGGCCAACACCACGCCCGCGCTCGACCTGACCGAGCTCTTCAACGGCTTCCAGCCGCTCTTCCAGGCGCTGCAGCCCAAGGACGTCAACAAGCTCTCGCTCAACCTGATCCGGGTCCTGCAGGGGGAGGGCGGCACGGTCGCGAGCCTGCTCTCGGAGACGGCCGAGCTGACCAGCGCCCTGGCCGAGCGTGACCAGCTCATCGGCGATGTGATCACCAACCTGTCCAAGACGCTCAACACCGTCAACGAGCATCACACCGAGCTGGCCGAGCTCATCCAGCAGCTCAGCGGGTGGATGAAGGACCTGGCGCGTGACAAGGAGGCGATCGGTGACTCGATCTCCTCGATCGGCGACCTCACCGACGAGCTGGCCGGGCTGCTCACCGACGTACGCCCGTTCCTGAAGGAGGACATCAAGCAGCTCAAGCGCGTGGTGGACATCCTCAACAAGCCGGGCAACCAGAAGCTGCTCGACCGGACCCTCGAGCGGCTCCCCGAGACCCTGGAGTCGCAGGCGCGGATCGGCAGCTATGGCTCCTGGTACAACTACTACCTCTGCGATCTCGACTTCTCGATCAAGCTGCCCTCTCTCGGTGAGCTGCTCGACAACTCGCCCGCCGTCAAGGCGATCCAGAAGCAGCTCGACGACGTCGCGTTCTACAGCCGGGCGGAGAGGTGCAAGCTATGAGTGAGCGCCAGCGAACGACCATCGATCTCAGATCGGCGCGTCCGTATCCTTGCTCCTCCTCGACGGAGGTGCCGGTCTGATGGCTCATCACAGCGACACCCAGCTCAAGCGCACCGGTGTGATCACGATCGTGGCGATCGCGCTGGCGCTCACCGCGGCGTTCAACCTGCGCAAGCTGCCGTGGTTCGCCGGCACGACCTACCAGGCGGAGTTCTCCGACACCAGCGGCCTGCACGTGGGCAACCGGGTGGAGATCGCCGGCATCCGGGTCGGCCGGGTCAGCGACATCGAGATCCAGGGCGCCAAGGTGGTCGTCTCCTTCTCCGTCGAGGGCACCGAGATCGGCCATCGCAGCGAGGCGAAGATCGGGGTGCTCAACCTGCTGGGGGAGAAGTACCTCGACATCACCCCGCAGGGCGGCTCGAAGCTCGAGGCCGGCTCGAGGATCCCGCTGGCCCGCACCAGCGCCGGCAGTGACATCGTCGGCACCTTCGGCGACCTGGCCGAGACCACCGAGGCGATCGACACCCAGCAGCTCGCCAAGGCGCTGGTCTCGCCGCGCAGGTCCATCTGGACGCCGTCGATCAGTTCGTCGAGGCCGCCGAGCGGGATCGGGAACTGCCGGGCGGCGTGCGCGAGGGCGACGGCGACGGGGTCGGTGTCGTCCTCCTCGACCTTGCCC
>NZ_JBHVKN010000260.1:0-6218 GCF_042798075.1 Nocardioides sp. NPDC057772 | reverse complement strand
AATGTTTCTCCTGCCTGCGGGGCCGAAAGGCCGACGCAGGCGGTGCAAGCCCCCGTCGTCTAGCGGCCTAGGACGTCGCCCTCTCACGGCGGTAACGCCGGTTCAAATCCGGTCGGGGGTACAAGTACCGAAGCGGTCCCTCTCAGCCAGCGCTGGGAGGGACCGCTTTCGCGTTGTGGGCTCGCTCGCGCTCGGCTTCGGTCCCGATCGGGTCGTCGACGACCAGCGGGAGCTCGCTGTCGGGAACCTCGGTGTGGTGGTCGTTGGTGTAGAAACGGACCTCGTGGCCGTCGGGGTCGTGGGTGCCCGGCAGGATCCAGCCGATGGTGGCGAAGTGGACGCCGGCGTTCTCCTCGCCGAACCCGGCGAGACGCTGGGCCAGTTTCTCGAGATCCGCCTTGTCGCGTACGCCGATCGAGAAGTAGTCGAAGCCGCTCGCCCGGGTGGCGAGATCCGGATCGAGGACGAATCCGATCAGCGGGCCGCCGTTCGGGTGGCGCATGGTGATGCCGGTCGTGCGACCGCGCTTGGTGAACTCGATCAGCGTGACGTAGCCGAGCCGGGACGCGTACCAGGAGCGTGAGCGCTCGAGGTCGCCGACCGGCAGCTTCACGTGGTGCACCCCGTCGAGGGCGGGAGCGTCGGTGGTGATCATGAAACACCTCCCATTGGATGCAGTCATACTGCAATCATGCAGTTATACTGCATCTCGTGACCACGCCTGTCAAGGGGCTTCGTGCTGCGAAGGTGGCCGAGACCCAGGAGCGCATCCTCGACGCCGCGAGAACGCTGTTCGTACGCGACGGCTACCACGCGACCGCCCTGACGGCGGTCGCCGACCGGGCCAGGGTCGGGCACCGCACCGTCTATGTCCGGTTCGGCACCAAGGCGGCTCTGCTGCGGAGTGTCGTCGATGTGGCCGTCGGGGGAGATGCCGAGCAGCGGACCGTCGGTGAGCGCGAGTGGTTCCAGGCGGCCCTCACCGGGCCGGGTCTGCCGGACCGCATCGAGGCGCTCGTCGGTGGGATCGCCGACCTGATGGGGCGTGCCGGTGATCTGTTCGAGGTCGTCCTGCAGGCGCAGGCCTCCGAACCGGAGCTGGCCGAGGCCTTCCAGGCGGGCCGTGCCGACACCCGCGAGCTCCTGCGGCGCTTCGTCCGGGCCGCCAGGATCGACGGCCTGCTCGCGGAGGTCGTCGACCCGCTCTGGCAGGAGGAGACGGTGGCCCTGGCCTGTCAGGCGGAGACCTACCTGCTGCTGCGGCGTACGACGGAGTGGGGGGCGGGGGAGTATCGCGACTGGCTGCGGCGCACGTTGACGGAGGTGCTCGCTCCCGCCTGATCCTCGGTCGCTCCGGCTATCTCGGGGCCGCCGGGGTCATCGGCTGCTCTTCGGGATCCAGGTCCAGCTGCATCCAGGCGACGTCGTGCCAGGCGTCGAGCTTCCAGCCGATGCGGCGGTAGACGCCGACATCGGTGAACCCGAAGGAGCGGTGGAGGCCGATGCTCGCCTCGTTGGGGAGCGCGATCCCGGCCAGGGCCCGGCGGTAGCCGCGCTCCTTCAGGATCGGGAGGAGGGCGGCGTACAGGGCCTTGCCGGCGCCGCTTCGGCGGCGGCCGGCCTCGAGGTAGATCGACACGTCGCAGGCCCACTGGTAGGCGGCGCGGGTGCGGTGGCTGGTGGCGTACGCATAGCCGACCACCCTGTTGTCGGCCTCCAGGACGAGCCAGGCGTGCTCGGCCTGGGCTGCCTTGATGCGATCGGCCATCTCCTCGGCAGTGGGTGGCTCGGTCTCGAAGGAGATGACGGTGTCGCGGACGTACGGCTCGTAGATCGCGGCACAAGCGGCGGCATCGTCGGGGGTGGCGTCGCGGATGGTCCAAGAGGGAGGCATGTCTCCTATAGTAGTCGCATGGCTCACGATAGTGACATGTTCGGCGATGCGCTGGCGACCAACATCAGGTCGGCGCGGGAGTCGGCCGGGATGACCGTGGCGGCTCTCGCGGAGGCCTCCGGCGTCTCGCGGGCGATGATCTCCAAGATCGAGCGGGGCGAGGCGCAGCCGACCGCGGTGCTGCTCGCCCGGCTTTCCGGCGCGCTGGAGCTGACCCTGTCGGAGCTGATCGCGCGAGCCGAGGGCGACGCGGTGCGGCTCGCTCGTCGCGCCGAGCAGCCCGAGTGGAAGGATCCCGAGACCGGTTACGTACGCCGCGCCGTCTCGCCGCCCGCGCGCGGGATCCTGGAGCTGGTCGAGGTGGAGTTCCCGGCGGGTGCGTCGGTGGCGGCGCCCGCCTCGGCGTACGCGTTCAAGGAGCAGCAGATCTGGGTGCTCTCCGGACATCTGCGGTTCGTCGAGGGCGACCTCGTCCACGAGCTCGACGCGGGAGACTGCCTGCAGCTGGGGCCGCCCGCCGACTGCGTCTTCGTCAACCCGACCGACGAGCCCTGCCGCTACCTGGTGGTGCTCGGCAAGCGGCGCGGGTGAGTCATACCGGGACGCCGTTCGCCCACACCTTGAGGGTGAGGGGTACGCCGGGGCGGTAGGCCAGATGCTTGGCCGATGGGGCGTCGAGCGCGTGCAGGTCGGCGCGGCCGCCCTCCACGATCCGTCCGGTGGAGTCGTCGAGTCCGAGCGCGGTGGCGCCGCCGACGGTCGCTGCCCACAGGGCCTCCTCGAAGGTCAGCCGCTGCTGGAGCACGGCGGTGGCGACGCAGAAGGCCATCGAGGTCGTGAAGGAGGAGCCGGGGTTGCAGTTGGACGCGATCGCGATCGTGGCGCCGGCGTCGACCAGGTCGCGCGCCGGGGCGAGCGGCTCACGGGTGGAGAGGTCGCAGGCGGGCAGGATCGTGGCGACCGTGGTCGACCCGGCGAGCGCGTCGATGTCCTTCGGGCTCAGGTGGTTGCAGTGGTCGACGCTCCGCGCGCCCAGCTCGACGGCGAGCTGGACCCCGCCGGACTCGCCGAGCTGGTTGCCGTGGACCTTGACCCCGAGTCCGGCGTCGCGGCCGGCCAGGAGGATCTCGCGGGACTCCTCGACGTCGAAGGCGCCGGTCTCGCAGAAGACGTCGATGTGGGTCGCGTGGGGAGCGACCGCCGCCAGCATCGGGCCAGTCACCAGGTCGATGTAGTCGCGACGGTCAACGCCCGCGGGGACCACGTGAGCGCCGAGGTAGGTGACCGTCTCGGCGTGCTCGGCGCTGATCCGGGCGAGGCGCTGCTCGGTCTCGACGTCGAGGCCGTAGCCGGTCTTGGCCTCGAGCGTCGTGGTGCCACCACGATGGGCCTCGGTACGCAGCCACAGCGCCCGGGTCCGGAGGTCGTCGTCGGTCGCCGCGCGGGTCGCCTCGACCGTACGCATGATCCCACCGGCCTGATAGGGCCGGCCGGCCATCCGGTCGACGAACTCCTCGGCGCGATCGCCCATCGAGACCAGGTGGGTGTGGGAGTCCACCCAGCCCGGGAGCACCGCGCGGCCCCCGAGGTCCTCGCGCGCGTCGGCTACCGGGGCCCGGTCGGCGGGCCCGATCCAGGCGATGCGGCCGTCCTCGATCACGAGCGCTGCGTCGCGGAGGGTGCCGTGCTCGTCGGTGTGGGTGGTCAGCTCGCCGATGTTGGTCAGCAGCAGGCTCATCGCAGCTCCTTCAGGGCTTCGGTCACCAGAGTGGCCGGGTCGCGGCCGTCGGCAAGGTGGCCGTTCTCGGCCACCACCAGTCCGCCGACGACGACCCTGGTCACGTCGGCGGCGGTCGCCACGAGGGCGAGCTGGTCGAGGGAGGCTCCGGCCGTGCGTACGGAATCGGGGTCGATCTCCACCAGGTCGGCACAGGCGCCGACCCGGAGACCGGCGGCGAGACCGCAGGCTGCGTAACCGGCGCTCGTGCGGACGGACTCGAGGTCGGCGGGGGAGAAGCGGCCGCGTCGGCGGCTGCGGAGGCGTTCGGCGGCCTCCAGGCCGCGCACCTCGAGCCAGGGGTCGATGACCGCGTTCTGGTCGGAGCCGAGCGCGATCCGTACGCCCGCGTCGGCCAGGTCGCGGGCGGGTCCGATGCCGTCACCGAGGTCGGCCTCGGTGGTCGGGCACATCACCACACCCGCGCCGCTCTCTGCGATGAGGGCCATGTCGTCGTCGGTCAGATGGGTGGCGTGGACCAGCCAGGTGCGCGGCGAGAGGGCTCCGGCGTCGGCGAGGACCTGCGTCGGCGTCCGTCCGTACGCCGCGAGCGACTGCTCGTTCTCGGCCGGCTGCTCGGAGAGGTGGACGTGCAGAGGCGTCTCAGGCGGTAGCCCCTCGGCGACGAGAGCGATGTCGTCGGGGGAGACGGCGCGTACGGAGTGGATGGCCGCGCCGACGGTGTGCTGCTGCTCGTGGAAGCGCTGCCACCGCTCGAGCCAGGCGGCCGCTGTGCCGTCGCCGAAGCGGCGCTGCTCGGGCAGGAGCGGCTTACCCGGGGCGCTGGTCAGGTAGAGGGTGTCGAGCAGGGTCAGGCGGATGCCGACGCTGGTGGCGGCGCGGACGAGCGCGGCGCCGAACGCGTTGGGGTCCTCGTAGGGAGTCCCGTCAGGGCGGTGGTGGACGTAGTGGAACTCGGCGACGGTCGTCCAGCCGGTCACCAGCATCTCGGCGAAGACGGCCTCGGCCAGGCGCTCGTAGGACTCGGGCGTGAGGCGGTCGGCGGCGGCGTACATCTGCTCGCGCCAGCGCCAGAAGTCGCCTCCCTGGTCGTGGGTCCGGCCGCGCAGCGCGCGGTGGAAGGCGTGGGAGTGGGCGTTGCCGGAGCCGGCGAGCACGGTGCCGAGGCGGAGGCCGGCGGTCTGCGCTTTCCCGCCCGGGGCGATCGCGGAGATCCGGCCGCCGGTCACCTCGATCACGACGTCGGTGACTTCGACGCCCTCGACCAGGGCCCGCTCGGCGTGGATCCGGGTGGTGCCGGCGCTCATCGGGGCTCGCTCGCCAGCAGCCGGACGACCTCGGTCAGGGCTCGCGCCCCCGCCCTGCAGTCGTCGTCGGTGGCGGTCTCGTAGGGGGAGTGGGAGACGCCGGTGGGGTTGCGGGTGAAGAGCATCGCGGTCGGGACGGCGGACGCCAGGATGCCGGCGTCGTGACCGGCGCCGGTCGCGAGCACCGGGACCCCGCCGAGTGCTCCGACGAGCCGTTGTCGCAGGTCAGGGTCGAAGTGGACGGTGGAGGCGTAGGACTCCTCGGTCACCTCCAGGCTGCAGCCGTGCTCCTCGGCGGCCGCGTGCGAGGCCGTCAGGATCTCCTCGAGGAGGGCTCTGGTCTGCGGGTCGGTGTCACCGCGTACGTCGAGCCAGGCATCCACCCGGGAGGCGATCACGTTGGTGCCGCCCGGGATCGGGGTGAGACGCCCGATCGTGGCCCGCGCCGCGTCGGCCCCGTCGTGGGCCGACGCGATCCGCTGGGCGGCCAGGAGCGCGGCCGCCATCGCGGCCACCGGGTCGCGACGATCCCGCATCCGGGTCGCCCCGGCGTGGTTGCCCTCGCCGGAGAAGACCAGCTTCCAGCGGCCGTGGGCCAGGATGCTCGAGGCAACGGCTACCGGCTCATCGAGATCGGCCAGGCCGATGCCCTGCTCGACGTGGAGCTCCACGAACGCAGCCAGGCTTGCCAGCCGCTCCTCGTCGAGGCCGAGCCCGGCCGGGTCGATCCCGTCAGCCCGGCAGGCGTCCGCGTACGTCACCCCTGCGTCGTCGGTCAGCGCCGCCACCGTCGCGCCGGGGATCGCGCCGGTCATCAGCTTCGACCCCAGGCATGCGATGCCGAACCGGGAGCCCTCCTCCTCGCCGAACGCCGCGACCGTCACCGGCCGGGCCGGCTCGAAGCCCTCCTCCATCAGCGCCGAGACCGCGGCCAGGGAGGAGGCGACGCCGAGCGGGCCGTCGTAGGCGCCCCCGCCCGGCACCGAGTCGAGGTGGGACCCGATCGCGATGGTCCCCGCGCCGACCGGACCCCAGTGGGCCCAGATGTTGCCGTTGCGGTCGGTCTCGACCTCGAGGCCGAGCCCTGCCGACGTATGCCGGAACCACTCGCGCAGCTCCAGCTCTGCCGGTTCGTAGACGTGCCGGGAGTAGCCACCGCGTACGGGGTCGCGGCCGATCTCAGCGATCTCGCCCAGCAGTTCGACGACGTCCAAACTCACAGTCTTCCTCTACATCGTTGCCGAGTCGGCTCGTCATGACGGGCCGACTCGGCACGGAT
>NZ_JBHVKN010000259.1:0-6256 GCF_042798075.1 Nocardioides sp. NPDC057772 | reverse complement strand
GCGGACTGCACCGCCAGAGCCGGGTCCTTGCCGTCGGACGTTGCCGCGGACGTCATCTCGGTGGCCCGCGCCAACAGCCGTTGCCCGTCATCGGTGAGCAACCAGGCGAAGGCGTCGAGGTCCATGCCCCGATACTCTCAGGCCGGTTCCCGGTCCGGGCAAACTCCATTACCCCGCGGGGTGTTTCTGATCTAGGATCCGCCAAGTGCGCAGATCCCCCCGCATGGTCCCTCTGACCCTCTGGGCGGCCGCGGCCGCGACGACCCTGGTGTCGCTGCTCCTCGCCGTCCCCGCGCCGGCGTCGGCGGACTCGGTGACTCCGGTGGACGAGTGCCCGTCCGGGGACCGCTCCTACTCGTCGGTGAGCTCCCGCTCCGCCACCGCGAAGGCACCCGACGGCTACGGGATCGCGTCCTTCTGCGTCGTCGGTCGTGGCAACGCCGGTGCCGAGGTTCACACCCTGGCCACCCCGCAGGCGAGCACGGTGATCGAGCACAGCAGCGGTCGGCAGCTGGACAGCTACTCGGTGACGTACGTCCGGACCCGGGTCGTGAGCGAGTCGGAGGCCACTGAAGAGGTGTCCGTGAAGCCGGAGGGGAAGACGACCGAGGAGCCTTCGCCTACGCTGCAGGAAGAGAGCGTGAAGCAGAAGGAGTCGGCCACCGCCGAGCGGTCGGAGAGTCCGGAATCCGCGACTGACCTGCTGTTACAGGGTGACGGCGAAGAGCTCGAGATCACGAACTTCGAGGAGACGGACGACCGCGAGGCCCGCTGGTCGTTCATGGTCGTCGGAGGGATCATCGTCATCGGTCTGCTCGCCGGTGCGATCGCGCTGACCGTGCGGCTCCCCGGGCAGCGATAACCCATTGCTGGCACTCATTGCGGGCGAGTGCTAACGTCTGCATTGGCACTCTCCCCCTGAGTGTGCCAGCGCTTGCGAGCCGGGTGCGACCCCCGCGACGGCGTACGCGGCATGTCGCAAGCACAGACGTAGCAACACCCACCCAGAATCATCTGACTCCATAGAAGAAATGGGGAGGTCGACACAGTGTCGGTCAACATCAAGCCGCTCGAGGACCGCATCGTCGTGAAGGCCGTCGAGGCCGAGCAGACCACCGCCTCGGGCCTGGTCATCCCGGACACGGCCAAGGAGAAGCCCCAGGAGGGCGAGGTCCTGGCTCTCGGCCCGGGTCGCATCGACGACAAGGGCAACCGCGTCCCGCTCGACGTCCAGGTCGGCGACAAGGTCATCTACAGCAAGTACGGCGGCACCGAGGTCAAGTACGCCGGCGAGGAGTACCTCATCCTGTCCGCCCGCGACATCCTCGCGGTCATCGCCTGACGTCATCCGTCTCGCACAAGCGCGGCCGGGCCGGCGGGGTGGAAGTCCTGGCCGGTCACGGCCGCGCACTGCGTACTAGGGAGTAATGCATATGCCGAAGATCCTGGAGTTCGACGAGAACGCCCGCCGCGCCCTCGAGCGTGGCGTCGACGCCCTCGCCAACGCCGTCAAGGTGACGCTGGGCCCCAAGGGCCGCTACGTCGTCCTCGACAAGAAGTGGGGCGCCCCGACCATCACCAACGACGGTGTCACCGTCGCGCGTGAGGTCGAGCTGGACGACCCGTTCGAGAACCTTGGTGCTCAGCTCACCAAGGAGGTCGCGACCAAGACCAACGACATCGCTGGTGACGGCACGACCACCGCGACCGTCCTCGCCCAGGCGATGGTCCACGAGGGTCTGCGTGCGGTTGCCGCCGGCGCCAACCCGATGAGCCTCAAGCGCGGTATGGACGCCGCGGCCGCCGCCGTCGGCGACGCGCTGCGTGCCGCCGCCCGCGAGGTCGTCGACGAGTCCGACATGGCCTCGGTCGCCACCATCTCCTCCCGCGACGCGAAGATCGGCGAGATCCTCGCCGAGGCCTTCGCCAAGGTGGGCAAGGACGGTGTCATCACCGTCGAGGAGTCCAACACCACCGGCACCGAGCTCGAGTTCACCGAGGGTATGCAGTTCGACAAGGGCTACATCTCTCAGTACTTCGTGACCGACCAGGAGCGGATGGAGGCCGTCATCGACGACCCGCTGATCCTGCTCGTCCAGGGCAAGATCAGCTCCGTCCAGGAGCTCCTGCCGCTGCTGGAGAAGGTCATCGCCGCCGGCAAGCCGCTGTTCATCATCGCCGAGGACGTCGAGGGCGAGGCGCTCTCGACCCTGGTCGTGAACAAGATCAAGGGCACCTTCAACGCGACCGCCGTCAAGGCTCCCGCGTTCGGTGACCGCCGCAAGGCGATGCTGCAGGACATCGCGATCCTGACCGGCGCGCAGGTCGTCGCCGAGGAGGTCGGTCTCAAGCTCGACCAGGTCGGCCTCGAGGTGCTCGGCACCGCCCGCCGCGTGACCGTCTCCAAGGACAACACGACCATCGTCGAGGGTGGCGGCGACGCCGCTGCCGTCGAGGGCCGGGTTGCCGAGCTGAAGTCCGAGATCGAGCGCACCGACTCCGACTGGGACCGCGAGAAGCTCCAGGAGCGCCTCGCCAAGCTCGCCGGTGGCGTCTGCGTGATCAAGGTCGGCGCTCACACCGAGGTGGAGCTCAAGGAGAAGAAGCACCGCATCGAGGACGCTGTCTCCGCGACCCGCGCCGCCATCGAGGAGGGCATCGTCCCCGGCGGTGGCTCCGCGCTGATCCACGCCGTCTCCGTGCTGGAGAAGGACCTCGGCCTCGAGGGCGACGAGGCGGTCGGCGTACGCGTCGTCCGCAAGGCTGCCGACGAGCCGCTGCGCTGGATCGCCGAGAACGGTGGCGAGAACGGCTACGTGATCACCACCCGCGTCCGCGACCTCGGCGTCGGCCAGGGCTACAACGCGGCCACCGGTGAGTACGGCGACCTGGTTGCCCAGGGCGTCATCGACCCGGTCAAGGTCACCCGCTCCGCGCTCATCAACGCCACCTCGATCGCGGGCATGCTGCTCACGACCGAGACCCTGGTCGTCGACAAGCCGGAAGAGGAAGAGGCGCCCGCGGCCGGTCACGGCCACGGTCACGGCCACTGAGCAGTAGCCGAGTCGGCGCATCTGACCCCGTGCTTCGCGAAGCGAAGCGAGCGAAAGGGGTCGGATGCGCCGACTCGGCGATTTCAGCGAACGATGAGCGAGTCGAGCGAGACATCGTCGGAGAGCACGTTCATGTCCACGTACGCCTCGTCCTCACTCCCCACGCCGTCGAGCCGGTCGCGGTTGGAGTACTGCCAGACGGTCCAGTCGCGTCCGTCGGGGACGCGGGGCGGCCAGGCGACGGAGCGGAACCAGATCGGGTTGTCGGGGTAGAGGTCGACCAGATAGGCGCGGTAGGCCGTCGGGGTGGTGTAGATGACCGGCGCGACGCCGTAGTGGGCCTCGAGCTTGGCGAGCAGCGGGTCGAGGATCGCGCGGACCTCGGCGGCGGGCGGCAGGTCGCCCATGAAGGATCCGTACGGCTCCAGGTCGACGACCGGGGCGAGCGTGCCGACGACCCGGGGCACCGTGGCGATCATGTTGTGCGCCTGGTCGGCGCCCGGGCTCTCGAAGCTCATGAAGTGGTAGGCGCCGGTGGTGATCCCGGCTCGCTGCGCCTGGCCCCAGTTGGCAGCGAAGCGCGAGTCGACGTGGGAGGAGCCCTCGGTCGCCTTGATCCAGGCGAAGTCGACGTCCTGCTCGGCGACCCGGGGCCAGTCGATGGTGCCGTTGTGGTGGGAGACGTCGATGCCGCGGACGTCGTACTTCGCCGCGAACATGCGCGTGGGCATCACGACGCCGGTGTAGACCAGCGCGGTCATGACCAGGGCGAGGACGGCGACGACGGCGGAGCCGATCAGTATCTTTCGACGGCGGGTGGGGGTGAGGGGCACCCGCCGCAACGTACCCGGTCTCACAGCTCCGCGAGCAGCTTCTCCATGATCTCGATCTCCACCGACTGGGTGGCCACGACGTCGGTCGCCATCTCGATCGCCAGCGCGTCGCTGCCACGGGAGGCCATCGGCTCGGCCATCTCCAGGGCGCCCCGGTGGTGCTGGATCATCCCGGTCAGGAAGAGCCGGTCGAACTCCTCGCCCCGTGCCTTGCCGAGCGCGCTCATCTGGTCGGGGGTGAGCATGCCCGCCATCGTGTGCGGAGGATCCGAGGCCCGGGGCACCCTCAGCCCGCGCAGGTCGAGCCAGCCGCTCATGGCCACGATCTCGGGGCCCTGAGCCGACTCGATGCGCTTGGCCAGCGACACGACCTCCGGGTGCACGCCGTGCTCCCGTGCCAGTCGAGTCATCTCCAGCGCCTGGGCGTGATGGGGGATCATCATCGTCACGAAGTCGGCATCGGTCCGGTTCCACGGATCTGTGTCCGCGGCCGAGGGCGAGATCGTCTCCGCCGCCTCGCCCGGGGCTCCGCCCTGCACCACCGGCGCCGACTGGGTGGCGGCCTCGGGGCTGGGCGTGTGGGATCCATGGGCGTCGTGGGTCGAGCTTCCGCACCCGCCGAGCGACATGGCTGCGACCACGACACCCGAGGAGAGGACAGCGAATCGTCGATCGGACATGTGACTCCTTCCGAGATGCCGAGGGCGCGAACAATTTATTCACATTCCATGCGGCCCGTGTACGACTTTTACTAAAGTTGAGAGGTCATGCCCGTGCCACCCCACGGCGGCCGACTCGGAAGGCTTGCGATCATGAGGCTTAGACGATCTACCCACTACCTGGCCCCCATCGCGGCGGCCATGGTTGTCGCAGGAGGGCTGGCCGTCGCCGCCCCGTCCTCCGCGGACGAGTCCCACACCCACGGCACCGAGAGCACCCAGTCTCCCGAGGCCCAGACAAGTTGCACTGCCGAGGAGAAGCGGGCGATCACCAAGCTCGGTGACAACTTCGCCTCCGCCTGCGTCGCCGGCAACGACCTCGCCCAGCTCGGCGCGAACGATCCCGTCGTGCCCGCCGGCGAGTCCGCCGGCTCACCCAACATGCACCTGATCGCCAACATCCCCAAGTCGGGCGCCTTCGAGCCCGTCAACGCGCTCAACAGCGACCTGGCCTTCCAGGGCGACTACGCGTTCGCCGGCAACTACAGCGGGTTCAACGTCATCGACATCAAGGACCCGAAGAAGCCGCGACTGGTCAAGCAGTACGTCTGCCCCGGCTCCCAGAACGACATCTCCGTCTACGGCGACCTGCTGGTCCTCTCCGTCGACTCCAGCCGCAGCAACAACACCTGTGACAACGTGGCGCAGTCGGCCGAGATCAAGGAGTCGTGGGAGGGCCTCCGCGTCTTCGACATCAGCAACCCGCGAGACCCGCAGTACGTCGCGGCCGTCGAGACCAAGTGCGGCTCCCACACCCACTCGCTGGCACCGAGCAAGGACGGTCGGTCCGTCTACGCGTACGTCTCCTCCTACGGGCCTCGGGCGACCTACCCCGACTGCCAGCCCCCGCACGACAAGATCAGCATCGTGAAGATCCCCACGCAGGCGCCGGAGAAGGCCGCGGTGGTCGGTGAGCCGGTGCTGTTCCCCGACGGTGGCTACACCAACACCGCCGGCTGCCACGACATCACCACCTACCCGTCCAAGGACATCGCGGCCGGAGCCTGCATGGGCGACGGCATCCTGATGGACATCTCCGACCGCGAGCACCCGGTCGTGACCGAGCAGGTCACCGACACCGAGAACTTCGCGTTCTGGCACTCGGCCACCTTCAACAACACCGGCACCAAGGTCGTCTTCACCGATGAGCTCGGTGGCGGCGGCGCGCCGACCTGCAACCCGGAGACCGGGATGGAGAAGGGCGCCAACGGCATCTACGACATCGTGGACGGCCAGCTCGTCTTCAAGTCCTACTACAAGATGCCGCGCACCCAGTCCAACACCGAGAACTGCGTCGCCCACAACGGCTCGCTGATCCCGGTCAAGGGCAAGGACATCATGGTCCAGGCCTGGTACCAGGGCGGGGTGTCCGTCTACGACTTCACCGACTCGGCCAACCCGAAGGAGATCGCCTGGTTCGACCGTGGCCCGTTCGAGGACACCTCGACGATCGCCGGCCCCTGGTCGACCTACTACTACAACGGCTACATCTACTCCAACGAGATCCAACGCGGCTTCGACGTCTTCGACCTGCGTGACCCCCGGGTCGCCTCGGCGAAGAAGGTCAGGTTCGACGAGCTGAACGTCCAGGCCCAGCCGTCCTACTGAGCAAAGCCGAGTCGGCGCATCTGACCCCGTGTCTCGCGAAGCG
>NZ_JBHVKN010000258.1:0-6415 GCF_042798075.1 Nocardioides sp. NPDC057772 | reverse complement strand
CCTCCCCTACTTACAAGTAACGTCTCGCTCCCCTCGCTCCCTGCGGTCCGCACCACGGACCGGAAGCCGCGCAAGGAGAACCGGGATGACCCACCCTCCGTACGATCCGGAGCACCCCCACCTCTGCGCGATGCCGCCCTGAGCGAGGTGATGGCGGAGGCCAAGGGCGGCCGGATGCTGGCGCTCGACGTCACCGGCCCGGAGGCGCTCCGCCCCTTCGTGGTCACCGGTCTCGTACGCCAGGAGCGCACCGTCCTCGCGGTCACCGCGACCTCGCGCGAGGCCGAGGATCTGGTCAACGACCTCACCGACCTGCTTCCGCCCGACTCGGTCGCCTACTACCCGAGCTGGGAGACCCTGCCCCACGAGCGGCTCTCCCCGCGGTCGGACACCGTGGGGCGCCGGCTCGCCGTGCTCCGCCGCCTGCGTCACCCCGATGCCGACGGTGCTCACGGTCCGCTGAAGGTGGTCGTCGCCCCGGTCCGCAGCGTGCTCCAGCCGCAGGTGAAGGGTCTCGGCGACCTCGAGCCGGTGGAGCTGATCAAGGGCCAGGAGGCGAGCCTCGACGACGTCGTCGTGAAGCTCGCCGACGCCGCCTACTCCCGCGTCGACCTGGTCGAGAAGCGCGGCGAGTTCGCGGTCCGAGGCGGCATCGTCGACGTCTTCCCGCCGACCGAGGAGCACCCGGTACGCGTCGAGTTCTGGGGCGACGAGGTCGACTCGATCCGCCACTTCGCGGTCGCCGACCAGCGGGCGATCCCGGAGGAACACGGTGGGGCCACCGAACGCCTGTGGGCGCCGCCGTGCCGCGAGCTCCTGCTGACGCCCGACATCCGCGACCGGGCGCGCAAGCTGGGTGAGGACCACCCCACCCTGATCGAGCTCACCGACAAGATCGCCGCCGGCATCGCGGTCGAGGGCATGGAGTCGCTCGCGCCCGCGCTCGTCGACGACATGGAGCTGCTGCTCGACCTGATCCCCGAGGACAGCCACGTCCTGCTGCTCGACCCCGAGCGGATCCGCAGCCGGGCCCACGACCTGGTCGCCACCGCGGAGGAGTTCCTCGGTGCCTCCTGGGCCGCTGCGGCCAGCGGGGGAGTCGCCCCGATCGACCTCTCCGCGGCCTCCTACCGCGACCTCGCCGACGTACGTGCCCACGCCATCGCGCAGGGCAAGCCGTGGTGGTCGGTCAGCCCGTTCGGCCTCGACGACGGCGAGTCCGATCTCGCCGATCCCGACGTCGTCGGCGTCCCGGTGCGCAAGATCGACTGGCAGCCCGCAAAGGCCTACCGTGGCGACACCGCCGCGGCGCTGGCCGACATCGAGCGCTGGCGCGACGACAGCTACCGCGTGGTCGTCGTCCAGCCCGCGCACGGCACGGCGCAGCGTACGGTCGAGGCGCTGGGGGAGCGCGACATCCAGGCCCGGCTGGCGGAGGCCGACGACGAGACCGCGAAGCCGGTCCACAAGACCGTCACGGTCATCCACGCCCGCCTGACCCACGGCTTCCTCGACGAGGCCAACCAGCTGGTCGTGCTCACCGGTGAGGACATCTCCGGCCAGAAGTCCTCGACGCGCGACATGGTCAAGATGCCGGCGCGGCGCAAGAAGCAGATCGACCCGCTCGAGCTCAAGCCCGGCGACTACGTCGTCCACGAGCAGCACGGCGTCGGCCGGTTCATCGAGATGAAGCAGCGCGAGGTGCAGGGCGCGACCCGCGAATATCTGGTGCTGGAGTACGGCGCCTCCAAGCGGGGTGGCCCGCCCGACCGACTCTACGTCCCCGCCGACGCCCTCGACCAGGTCACCAGATACGTCGGCGGCGAGCAGCCGAGCATGGACCGCCTCGGCGGTGCCGACTGGCAGAAGCGCAAGGCGCGAGCCCGCAAGGCGGTCCGCGAGATCGCCGCCGAGCTGATCAAGCTCTACGCCGCCCGGCAGGCGACCAAGGGCTTCCAGTACGGCCCCGACAACCCCTGGCAGCGCGAGCTCGAGGACGCCTTCCCGTTCCAGGAGACCGCCGACCAGCTCGCGGTCATCGACGAGGTCAAGCAGGACATGATGCGGCCGGTGCCGATGGACCGGCTGGTCTGCGGTGACGTCGGCTACGGCAAGACCGAGATCGCGGTGCGTGCGGCGTTCAAGGCGGTTCAGGACGGCAAGCAGGTCGCCGTGCTGGTGCCGACGACGCTACTGGTCTCCCAGCACCTGTCGACCTTCGTGGAGCGGATGTCGGGCTTCCCGGTCAACGTGCGCGGCCTGTCCCGCTTCCAGACCGACAAGGAGGCGGCCGAGGTCATGACGGGCCTCGCCGACGGGACCATCGACATCGTCGTCGGCACCCACCGGCTGCTCAACAAGGACGTACGTTTCAAGGATCTCGGCCTCATCATCATCGACGAGGAGCAGCGCTTCGGCGTCGAGCACAAGGAGGCCATGAAGCGTCTGCGCACGTCGGTGGACTTCCTGTCGATGTCGGCGACGCCTATCCCGCGCACCCTGGAGATGTCGATCACCGGCATCCGGGAGATGTCCACGATCACCACGCCGCCGGAAGAGCGACACCCCGTCCTGACGTACGTCGGTGCTTACGAGGACCGCCAGATCGTCGCCGCGGTGCGCCGTGAGCTGCTCCGCGAGGGTCAGGTCTTCTACATCCACAACCGGGTCAACTCGATCGAGAAGGCGGCCGCCCGGATCCGCGAGCTGGTGCCCGAGGCGCGGGTCGCGGTCGCCCACGGCCAGATGAACGAGAAGCAGCTCGAGCAGGTGATGGTCGACTTCTGGGAGAAGGAGTTCGACGTGCTGGTGTGCACCACGCTGGTCGAGTCGGGGTTGGACGTCTCGAATGCCAACACGATGATCATCGAGCGCGCCGACACCCTCGGTCTGAGCCAGCTCCACCAGCTGCGTGGCCGCGTCGGCCGCTCCCGCGAGCGGGCCTACGCCTACTTCCTCTACCCGGGTGAGAAGCCGCTGACCGAGACCGCCCACGAGCGCCTCGCGACCCTGGCGCAACACTCCGACCTCGGCGGTGGCATGGCGATCGCGATGAAGGACCTCGAGATCCGTGGTGCCGGCAACCTGCTCGGCGGCGAGCAGTCCGGCCACATCGCCGACGTCGGCTTCGACCTCTACGTCCGGCTGGTCGGTGAGGCCGTCGCCGAGTTCAAGGCCGGCCCGGACGGTGCGGCCGAGGAGCTCAACGAGGTGAGGATCGAGCTCCCGGTGGATGCGCACCTCCCGCACGACTACATCCCCTCCGAGCGGCTCCGCCTGGAGATCTACAAGCGCCTGGCCGAGGTGCGCTCCGACGAGGACGTCGAGTCGGTCGCCGCCGAGCTCCTGGACCGCTACGGCAAGCCGCCGGCGGAAGTGTCGTCCCTGCTTCAGGTGGCAAGGTTCCGCGCCCGCGCCCGCCAGGCCGGCGTCTCCGAGGTCACCCTGGCCGGCAAGAACGTACGCTTCCACCCGGTCACGCTGCCCGACTCGCGCGTCGTCCGGCTCAACCGGATGTACCCGAAGTCGCTGGTCAAGCCGCAGCTGGAGACCATCATGGTCCCGCGCCCGGTCTCCTCCGGCTTCCCGGCCAAGCCCCTGGACGGTCCCGAGCTCCTCGACTGGGCCAGGGTCGTCATCGACGCGATCATCGACCCGCTGACGTAGGGTTACATATCCACAAAATGGAGGTTATTATCCATTTTGTGAGAAGCCAGGCTCCGGTGCTCGCGCCTCTGTTCCGGTCGGAGGCGCAGGCGCTGCTGCTCTCGGAGCTGCTGCTCCCGGGGGAGGAGATGAGCATGACCGACCTCGCCGAGCGGGCCGGGCTGCCCTATCCGACGGTCCACCGCGAGGTCGCTCGGCTGCTCGAGGCCGGTCTGCTCGCCGACCGCCGGGTGGGCCGGACCCGGCTCGTGAAGGGCAACGAGCAGAGCCCCTTGCTCGCGCCGACGCGGGAGATCCTGTTGACCGTCACGGGACCCGCTGTGCTGCTCAGAGAGGCCCTCGACGGCCTCGACGGAATCGAGCGCGCCTTCATCTTCGGGTCGTTCGCGGCCCGCGCGAAGGGGGAGCCGGGGCCGCCGCCGAACGACATCGACCTGATGGTGATCGGCACTCCTGACGTACGCGCCGTCTACGAGGTCTGCCGCGAAATCTCCGACAGCGTCGGGCGCATCGTCAACCCGACGATCATGAGCCCCGAGGAGGCCGAGGAGCAGACCGGGTTCCTCGACGAGGTCCGGGCCAACCCGGTGATCGAGATCTACGGAGGAGGACCGGATGCCCCTGCCGCTGACGCCGGTACAGCAGAAGGCGGTTGACGCGCTCGTACGCTCCGGCGCCCTGCGCGCCGTGAGGCCCGACGAGAAGAAGGCCCGTGCCTTCCTCGCCGGTGCGGAGTCGGCCCTCGCCGACGTCCCCAACGTCACCCGCACCGAGAACCGCTACAACCTCGCCTACAAGGCAGCGCACGACGTCGGCGAGGCCATGCTGGCGGGATACGGCTACAGGACGACGTACGGCGCGGGCGGGCACGTGAAGGTCGGCAGGTTCCTGGCCGCGGTCTTCGACACCCCGCCGCCACGCGACGCGGCCGCCCACTACGACGTGATGCGCCTGGACCGCAACGCCAACAACTACCTCGGCAAGCCGGTCACCGTCGCCGCCGCCGACATGGCCGCCGAGGCGGCGCAGACGCTCTACGACGCCGCGGTGAAGCGGCTCGCGGATTGAGGCGCGTCAGCTCTGGCCGTCGGCCACCCGGCGCAGCGCCTCGAGGGTGGTGTCGGGACCGGCGTTGAAGGCGAAGCGGGCCTGGGGTGCGAGCTCGTGGACCAGGTTGACGATCGCCTCGAAGAGCTCGGTGTGGGCTGGGATCGCCCTGATCCCGCCGCCGATCATGACGATGTCCCAGGGCTGCTGCCCGAGGGCCTCGCGCACCTGCGCGGACGCGGTGGAGACATCGGTGCCGATCTCGCAGGGGAGCGCGTCGTAGCCGGCGTCGGCGACCTGCGCGTTGCCGACGGCGATCCGCTCCTTCAGCGTGGCCAGGTCGATCGGCGCATCGGAGAGGTCGACCGCCTCGGGCGCCAGTCCGATCAGGAGGACTCGGTTCATGCCCACGACGTTACCGAGGTATCCCAGGCGCAAGAATGAGCGTTTGACCGGCGAGCCAGAGGCGCGCTACGCGCAGACCAGCGACGACATCGCGATCGCCTATCAGGTCCTGGGGAGCGGGCCGGTGACGATCAGGACGCCCTCGCTCGGCAACGTCCGGGCGGTGACAGTCCACACTCCGGCGCCGCTGCTCCGTGACGTACGCCTGTGTCTGGCAGGATCGACGCATGACCATGGAGGCGTTCGGCGAGCAGTCCTTCCCTGAGGAGCCCTTCGGCAACGAGTGGGACACCGAGCCGGGATGGCTCTCCGAGGAGGAGCTGGGCGAGACCCGCGGGCGTGTGCCCATCCTCTACGTGGAGGCGGTCCCCGTGCGGGTCGACCCCGACGGTCGGGTCACCGAGGTCGGGCTGCTGCTGCGTGGCTCGCCCACGACCGGGTCGATCACCCGCTCACTGGTCTCCGGGCGGGTGCTGCACGGCGAGCGGATCCGCGACGCGCTGATGCGCAACCTGGAGAAGGACCTCGGCCCCGTCGCGTTCCCGACCCTGCCGCTGACCACGGTGCCGGTGACGGTCGCCGAATACTTCCCGTGGCCCGGTGAGCGCTTCCACGACCCGCGCCAGCACGCGGTCTCGCTGGTCTACGTCATCCCGGTGACCGGCGAGTGCGAGCCCCGTCAGGACGCCCTGGAGCTGTCCTGGATGACGCCCGCCGAGGCAGTCTCCGACGCGGTCGTCGGCGACATGGAGGGCGGCCGCGGTTCCCTGCTGCGGCAGTGCCTGAACGCGTACGGAGCGCTGGATTGAGCCCAGCCGACGACGACGGCAGGACGTACGCATCGGGGGAGGGGCTCGTCGAGTTCCTCGACCTGATGCGGCTGATGCGTGAGCGGTGCGTGTGGAAGTCGTCGCAGACCCACGCGTCCTTGGCGCAGTATCTGCGCGAGGAGTCAGACGAGGTGCTCGAGGCGATCTCCGAGGAGGACCCGGAGCACCTCAAGGAGGAGCTCGGCGACCTGCTGCTCCAGGTCTACTTCCACGCTGCGATCGCCGAGGAGGCCGGCGAGTTCACCATGGACGATGTCATTGCCGGCCTCACCGAGAAGATGAAGCGCCGCAACCCGCACGTCTTCGGCCCGGAGGCCGAGTCGGGTCGCCGCTACACCCTTGAAGAGGTCGAGCGGCTCTGGTCGGCGGCCAAGGCGGCCGAGAAGGGCCGACCCGGCTCGAACTGACGAGAAGCGAGCGCGAGTCGGCTCGTCTTGACCTGGAATCGCGCCGAGTCGGCTCGTCAT
>NZ_JBHVKN010000257.1:5366-6485 GCF_042798075.1 Nocardioides sp. NPDC057772 | reverse complement strand
GGTATCGATGACGACTTCTTCGCTCTCGGCGGCGATTCCATCCTGGCAATCCGCCTCCTCAGCCGCCTCCGGTCCCGCGGCTCGGCTTGGCCAGCTCGTCGACGATGCGGCCGTCGGCCAGGAAGACGACCCGGTCGCAGTAGGAGGCGGCGACCGGGTCGTGGGAGACCATGACGATGGTCTGGCCCAGGTCGTCGACGCTGCGGCGCAGGAAGTCGAGCACCTGGGCGGCCGAGGTGGAGTCGAGGTTGCCGGTCGGCTCGTCGGCGAAGACGATGTCGGGCTTGGAGACCAGCGCCCGGGCGCAGGCGACCCGCTGCTGCTGCCCGCCGGAGAGCTCGCTCGGCTTGTGCTCGAGCCGCGGTCGCAGGTCGACCGTGTCGATGACCTGGTCGAACCATCCCGGGTCCGGCTTCTTCCGGGCCAGGGAAAGGGGCAGCAGGATGTTCTCCTGCGCGGTCAGCGTCGGCACCAGGTTGAACGCCTGGAAGACGAACCCGATCTTGTCGCGTCGGAGCGCGGTGAGGCGGCGGTCGCGCAGCTTGCCGAGCTTGCGACCGCCGACGATCACCTCACCGGTCGTGGGCTTGTCGAGCGCGGCCAGGCAGTGCATCAGCGTCGACTTGCCCGAACCCGAGGGGCCCATGATCGCGGTGAACTGCCCGGCGTAGAGGTCCAGGCTCACGCCATCGAGCGCCCGGACCTCCGCGGCGCCCTTCCCGTAGGTCTTGTGCAGGTCGATCGCCTGGGCGGCGATCTCGAGTCGGTCTGCTTCGGTCACGACCCCAACTCTGGCTCACCCGTGGTGAGCGCGCATCGGGGTTTATACCGATTTCGTAGATCTCGACCTGCTTCGCAGGGTCGCAGGCTCAGATCTTCTGGTTGAGCAGACCCGTGTCGACGTCGTAGATGAACCCGCCGACCTTGACGTCCTCGGGAACGAACGGGTGCGAGCGGACCTTGGCGACGTCCTCGGCGAGGGCACGGACCTGGTCGTCGACGACGACGGTCAGGTCGAGCCAGGAGGCGTCCTGGCCGGCGGACTCGGCGAGCTTGGCGCGCAGATCGGCCTCTTTTTTTTATTAGAAGGCGCAGCGGGTGTGGTTTTTTTCATTGTTG
>NZ_JBHVKN010000257.1:0-5356 GCF_042798075.1 Nocardioides sp. NPDC057772 | reverse complement strand
CGCAGATCGGCCTCGGTGTTGGAGGCGACGGCGCAGCGGGTGTGGGGCACGACCAGGATGCGCTTGACGTTGAGGAGGTGCACGCCGAGCACCAGGGCCTCCATCGCCTGCGGGGTGACCCGGCCACCGGGGTTGCGGAAGATCTTGGCATCGCCGAGGCCCAGGCCCAGCAGGGCGAGGGGCTCGATGCGGGAGTCCATGCAGGTCACGATGGCGACGCCGGCATGGGCGACGCCGTCGAAGCCTCCGTTGTCGAACTTCTCGGCATATTCACGGTTCGCGGCAAGCAGGTCATCGAAATCGGCCATGGGGTCAAGGTAGCCGATATCGCGGCGACGACTTCGGGCTGTGTCAGATAGCGTGCGCGATGTGATCGACGCCCTACTCGAGCCCAGCGACCTGCCCCATCGTCTGCCCCGCTTCGCCGACATCTCGATCGACGACTACGGTCCGGCGATCGAGCACGGGATGGCCGAGCAGCTGGCGGCGCTCACCGCGATCACCTCCTCGGGCGAGGAGCCGACGTTCGAGAACACCCTCGTCGCCCTGGAGCGCTCCGGGGAGACGCTGGACCGGGTCCTTCGGGTCTTCTTCTCGCTGCTCTCCGCGGACTCCTCCGACGCCCTCGACGAGCTCAACGCGGCGTACGCTCCGCGGCTGGCGGCCCACCACGACGCGCTGCTCCTCGACGACGCGCTCTTCGCGCGAGTGAACGCGGTCTACGAGAAGCGGGACGAGCTGGAGGGCGAGGACCGCTACCTGGTCGAGCGTTACCACCGCGACTTCGTGTTGGCCGGCGCCGCGCTGGGGTCCTCGGAGAAGGCCCGGCTGCGCCAGCTCAACCAGGAGATCTCCGCGTTGGAGGCGGCCTTCTCGCAGGCCTCGCAGGCCGACTCCAACGACCTCGCCGTCGTCGTCGACACCGTCGAGGAGCTGGCCGGGCTGACACCGGGGGAGATCTCCGCGGCAGCGGCGGCCGCCGAGGGGCGGGGGCTGCCGGGCAAGTTCCTGATCACACTGACCCTGTTCACCGCCCACCCCTACCTGTCCGTGCTGGAGAACCGGGAGCTGCGGCAGCGGCTCTTCGAGGCGCAGCTCGCCCGCGGCTCGCGCGGCAACGACAACGACACCCGCTCCATCGCGCTCGACGCGCTGCGGCTGCGGGCCGAGAAGGCGCAGCTGCTCGGGTTCGACAGCTATGCCGGGCTGGTGACGGCCGACAACACGGCCGGAACCCCCAAGGCGGTCCGCGACATGCTCGAGAGGCTGGCCGCGCCGGCGGCGCGCAACGCCCGCGCCGAGCAGGCCGCGCTCGAGGCATCTGCGGGTGGACCGATCGAGGCCTGGGACTGGCCCTACTACGCGGAGAAGGTCCGGGCCTCGGAATACGACGTCGACCTGGCCGTCCTGCGGCCGTGGTTCGAGGCCGACCGGGTGCTGCGCGACGGTGTCTTCTTCGCCGCCGGCCGGCTCTACGGGCTGACCTTCGAGGAGCGGCCCGACCTGCAGGGCTACCACCCCGAGGTACGCGTCTTCGAGGTCTCCCGCGACGGCGAGCCGATCGGGCTCTATCTGCTCGACCTCTACACCCGCGACTCGAAGAAGGGCGGTGCCTGGATGAACTCCTACGTCACCGCCAACACGCTGCTGGGTGAGCCGTCGGCGATCGTGACCAACAACCTCAACGTGCCCAAGCCGGCGCCGGGGGAGCCGACGCTGCTGACCTTCGACGAGGTCAACACGCTCTTCCACGAGTTCGGCCACGCGCTCCACGGGCTGCTGGCGCGGGCGACCTACCCGCGCTTCGCGGCGACATCGGTCTACCGCGACTTCGTGGAGTACCCCTCCCAGGTCAACGAGATGTGGATGCTGTGGCCCGAGGTGCTCGCCAACTACGCCGTGCACTACGAGACGGGTGAGCCGATCCCCGCCGACGTGCTCGGCAAGCTGGAGGCGTCATCCACGTTCAACGAGGGGTTCGCGACCTCCGAATACCTGGCGGCAGCACTCATCGACCTGGCCTGGCACGAGCTCGGTCCGGGCGACGTACCGACCTCGCGGGAAGCGGTGGGGGAGTTCGAGGCGGCCGCGCTCGCGGCGGTGGGTCTGGACAACCCGGCGGTGCGGCCGCGCTACTACACGGCCTACTTCAAGCACATCTTCGGCGGCTACGCGTCGGCTTACTACTCCTACATCTGGTCTGAGGTCCTCGATGCCGACACGGTCGCGTGGTTCAAGGAGAACGGCGGCCTGACCAGGGAGAACGGTGAGGCGTACGTTCGCTACGTGATCGGCATCGGCGGCACCCGCGACCCGCTGGAGTCCTACGCCGAGTGGCGGGGGCGGCCGGCCCCGATCGCTCCGTTGCTGGAGCGCCGGGGCCTGGCCTGAGGGGTCGGGAGACCGCGAGCTCTCAGCGGTCCCGCGGGTCCGCGGGGCCTGCCCAGCTGGACTGGGGGTCGCTGGCGGGGAACGTCTCTTCCTCGGTCTCGTCCTGAGGATCGCGCTCGTCGCCCTCCTCCTCGACCCGCTCCGGGGTGGGGAAGGGGATCGGGGCCTCGGTGCTCTCGTCGGCGCCGGTCACAGGGTCCCGGGTTTCCTTCTCGACCATGGTTGTGCTCCCATCTGAGGACTTCGAGGTTGTCGTTCGATGCCGTTCAGCATCCACTGTGCCACGTCTGAACCACATCAGGATCTGCTCAGCGCGTCCTTGACACGGTCCACGATGGAGTGGAACGGCATCGTGGCGAGCTGCTTGGGCACCGATCCGGCGGCGCCGGGGTGGGGGTGGGTCGGTGCGACCATCTCCGCGGCCGTGAGCCGCTTGCCCATCGTGTGACGGGCGGTCTCGTCGAGCCTGGCGAGGAGGAGCGGGAACTCGACCCGCTCCTCCTCCTCAGCGTGCTGCTCGACCGCGATCTGGAAGATCGGGAAGCTCTCGTCGAACTCGGGGCTGTCGACCCCGACCTCTTCGAGCCGGGCCAGCATCTCGCTGGCCTCCTTCTCATCGGCGTTGAGCGCCTTCGTCAACGTCTCGCCGCCGTGGACCGAGGCGACCGGGTGGACGACGAGCTCCTCGGCTGTTTCGTGCACCGCGAGGAGGACCCGCAGGTCGTCGAACGCCTGACGCTTGGCCGGGCCTTCGGAGTTGCCGACGGTCGCGCAGAGCTGCCGGATGCCGGCGTGCTGGTGCAACAGGATCCTGACCACGTCGCCCTCTGGGAGTTCGGAGGCCTTCTTGAGGGCTTCGGTCACATGGGACATGAGTATGCTCCTGTCTCAGGGTCTGCGTGGACATCAGCCCTGGTACCCACGGCGTGTTGTGGCCATACACCTGTCCAACCGACCACCGATCTGAGAAGGTTCAACTGTGATGAGACCGGGGGTTGTGCGGGTTGCGGTGGTCAGCCCGCAGGAAGTTGTGATGCGAGGGCTCACCTCGATGCTCGCGGACTTTCCGGATCGCGTGGTGGTGACAGCGCTGCCGTCCGTGCGCAGCAAGGCGCCGGGCGTCGACGTGATCCTCTACGACACCCTCGGTCTGCACCTGACAGACGGCTCCGATCTGGTCCATCTGCTGCACGAGACCGACGCCACGGTGCTGATCTTCAGCCGCGACATGCGCCCCGATCTACGCGTCAAGGCCTACTCGCTGGGTGCCCAGGCCTGGGTGTCGATGAGCGTGCACGCCGGTGACCTCGTACGCGCCATCGAGCTGGCCGCCTCCGACCAGCCGATCGACGAGCGCGAGGACCGGCTCGGTACGGTCGCCGGACTCACCACCCGTGAGGTCGAGGTGCTCGCGCTGATCACCCAGGGTCTGTCGAACAAGGACATCGCCGACAAGCTGGTCGTGAGCGTGAACACGCTCAAGAGCCATATTCGGCAGACCTATCGCAAGATCGAGGTCACGACCCGCAGTCAGGCGGTCAGCTGGGCGATCACGCACGGATTCGCCCCGCCCGACGAGAATTCTGTGGAGTCGGGTGCATCCGTGGGTGCCCGGATGGTTACCGATACCGTATCGACAGAGCAGTCTGGGTGACTTCCCCTGCCTACGGGATCGGGAATGACACCACGATTGCGCTGTCGGTGCCGCGGTCTCGGTAACGGACCCGGGACCGCGGTCTAACCCTCAGGGGTGAGTGTGCTGTGGGGGTTGTGCTCACCCCTGGGGGCCATTTCTTCCGCTGTTCCTGGGTGCTGGCCCGTTTCTGCGACAGGCTCGTGGCATGGACAGCTCACAGGATTCATCGCTTCTGGCTCCCCGTCAGCAGGAGGACCTGGTCGTACGTCACCTGCCGGTGGCACGGTCCCTGGCTGCCCGCTACTCGGGCCGCGGCGTCGAGGTCGACGACCTCCGCCAGGCCGCGCGGATGGGGCTCGTGAAGGCCGCTCGCCGCTACGAGCCCTCGCAAGGTGAGTTCCTGAGCTATGCCGTCCCGATGGCCAAGGGCGAGATGCGCCGGTGCTTCCGCGACCTCTCCCGCAGCGTACGTCCTGTGCCGGGGCAGAACGACGAGGACGGATCGCTCGTGGAGCAGGTGGGCGAGATCGACCCCGGCTTCGACCACGCCGAGGCGCGGGTGATGGTGGACGCCGCGCTACGGGGCCTCGACGAGACCGAGCTGCTGGTTCTGCGGCTGCGCTACGCCGACGGTCTGACCCAGGCCGAGATCGGCGAGAAGATCGGGGCGACGCAGGCGCAGGTCTCGCGTACGCTCGCCCGGATCCTCCGCCGGATGCGTGTGGCTGTCGCCGCGTAGCAGGCGCCCGTCCTGGGTACCGGTCGTCCATGAGTACTCCAGCCGTCATCTTCACCGTGATCGGGGTGATCGTCGTCCTGGTCGGCATCGCGGCCTGGCTCTACGACGCCCGCCGGAACAAGCGCGTCGCCGATGACGCGGAGCGCTTCGAGCAGCCGAGAAGGCCGAGAAGGCCGAGAAGGCCGAGAAGGAGGAGCTGAGAATGCCGCAGCGTGCCTGGAGCAAGAAGCGAGAACGACAGTACGAGCACATCAAGAAGGGACTCCTCGACCGTGGCGAGAGCGAGGACACGGCCGAGGAGATCGCGGCTCGCACGGTGAACAAGGAGCGGGCCCGTGAGGGTGAGTCCCGCGAGCGCAGCCGGACGTCGACCAACGACATCTCCTCGGGGCGTCGTGGGGGCCTGCGTAGCCACCGGGGGCCCGGTGGGCGGACCAAGGCTCAGCTGTACGAGGAGGCCAAGGACAAGAACGTCAAGGGGCGTTCGAAGATGAGCAAGGCCGAGCTCGAGAAGGCGGTCGGGCGGTAGCCCGAGGTTCTCTCCAGAGTCGTGCGCCGCCGACCTGGTCTCGAGGTTCTCCTCGAACAGG
>NZ_JBHVKN010000256.1:0-6512 GCF_042798075.1 Nocardioides sp. NPDC057772 | reverse complement strand
AACGCCCGACAGGGCTGGCCGCCGACCCGACAGCCAGCCAAATCTTTTCGAGGTGACGGCCGGAGTCCAGGACCGCGAAGCGGCCGGCGAAGCCGGCGGGCCGAAGGCCCGTCCTTGACGCCGGTCGCCACCTCGAAGACCCTCCCGAAAGGGTCGGCGGCCAACGCGGCAGCGAAAGCACACCGACCCCACGGAAACCGGAAGACTCAGCCGGTGTAGACAGTCCCCTTGCCGTACAGGTTGCGGGTGACGTTGGAGAGATACGCACTCGCATCAGCAGACCCCAGGTTGTACGTGTTGAACACCCCGTACCCCTGAGAAACAGTCCGCGAAGCAAGACTGGCAGCAGTCGAAGAAGAAGTCCCCTGGATGTTGATCGCAGCAGGACCCAGCTCGGGCTTGCCGAGCCCGGGGACGTCGGGTACGCCCCAGGTGCCGTAGTAGGGGTTCCAGGCGTAGTCGAGCAGGTCGCCGACGTTGACCCCACCGTACGAGAGCCGCGACGCGGACGGCCCGATGTAGTAGAGCGTGATCAGCTTGTCCGGCAACCGCGAGCGCAGCGCGTCGACCAGGTAGACGAAGGAGAAGTCGTTGGGCTGCCCGGTGCCGTTGGCGCCGTAGTTGGCCCACTCGTCGTCGAAGTCGACACCGTCCAGACCGTAGCGGGTCACGACCGCGGCGAGCTGGTCGGCGAACGCCTCGGCCGACGCACGGTCGGGGAAGTTGGCGAAGCCGGCGCCCTGGTGGTTGCCGAGCACCGAGAGCAGGATCTTGATGCCCTTGGCCTGGGCCGGCCGGATGTGGACGTCGGCGGCGTCGAGCTGCGCCTGCACCTGCGGGTTGTTGTAGAGGTAGGCCCGCTGGCCGTCGTAGTTGATGTTGGCCGCGAAGATCAGGCCGATGTCGAAGACGTTGCCGCCTCCGGCGAGCTCGTACTTCGCGACGTTGCCGACGCTGTAGTTGTTGACCTCGACGTAGCCGGTCATCAGCGTCGGCGACGCGAGCGGGCGCGCCGCGCTCGCCGACGAGGACAGGCCGAGGCCGGTGGCCGCGGTCGCTCCGAGGGCCGCGGCGCCCGCGCCGAGCAGCATGTGTCTGCGTGAGATGTGGGGAACTGACATGGTGCTGGTCTCCTTTAGTTGCGGTGGAACCTCAGGGTGCGGACCTCGAAGGCCCCGAGACTGAGCGCGACGACACCGCCGTCGACGCTCACCTCGGTGATCGGGTCCTCCACGAGCGAGATCTCCTCGACCCGCTCGTAGCTCTCCGCGACGCGCAGCTCCCCCTGCGTACGCGCGCCGGTGGACTCGTAGACACGCACGACCAGGTCGCCGGAGCGGTCGGCGGCGAGCTTCACGCTCGAGACCACCAGTCCGTCCCCGGAGACGGTCACGAGCGGCTCGACAGCGGCCGCACCGGTGATCTGACGGGCCGGGATGTTGAGCGCCGCTCCTGCCTCGGTCGCGGTCGAGACGGAAGCCCCGATGACCAGCCCGTAGCGGTGGGTCTGCACGCCCTGGTCGGTCTCCGGGTCGGGGAACCGCGGCGCCCGCAGCAGCGAGAGCCGCACCTCGGTGGTGAGTGCCGTCGGCCGGGTCACGTCGAAGCCGTACGTCGAGTCGTTGATCAGCGCGACCCCGAAACCCGGCTCCTCGGCCAGGACCCAGCGGTGCATCGAGGTCTCGAACTTCGCCGCCTCCCAGGAGGTGTTGGTGTGGGTCGGGCGGCGGTGGTAGCCGAACTGGGTCTCGGCGAGGGTCTGCTCGGCCTTGATGTCGAGCGGGAAGGCGACCTTGAGGAACTTCTCGGTCTCGTGCCACTCGGTGCTCTGCGCGATGTCGAGCACCCGTGATCCGGGCGCGAGCGAGAGCACCTGGGTGGTCGACGACTCCGGCGAGATCGGCCGCTCGATGACCAGGCCGTCCTCGGTGATCTTGATCGAGGTGACCTCGCGCAGGTCGGTGACCCGGTTGCGGTAGAACCGGTCCACGTCCCAGGCGTCCCACATGTTCGGGAAGTCCTGGTGGAGCTGGAGCAGGTTGGCCTCGGCCCCGGCCGGGATCGCATCGCGCCCGGTCGCGAGATCGACGGCCGAGGTGATCAGGCCCTCGGCGGAGACGGTGACCTCGACGACCCCGTTCCCCAAGACGTACGTCCCGTCCTTCTCGACCACGGAGACGGCCGCCACGGGCTCGGCCGCCAGGACCGCACCCGAGCGCCCGTCGGCCCTCAGCGTGACCGTGCCCTCGCCGGCGAGCGCCGTGAGCGCCCGCTCGATGAGCGCCTCGGCGGCCTCGGCGACCCGGGCGTACTGCGCGGCCGCCTCCCGGTGCACCCAGGCGATCGACGTCCCGGGCAGGATGTCGTGGAACTGCTGCAGCAGGATCTGCTGCCACAGCGCGTCGAGCTCGTCGTAGGGATAGTCGAGCAGGCCGCGGACGGCCGCGGTGGCCGACCACAGCTCGGCCTCGACGAGCAGGTGCTCGCAGCGGCGGTTGCCCTGCTTGGTGAGGTGCTGGGAGGTGAGGGTGGCGCGGTGGAGCTCGAGGTAGAGCTCGCCGACCCATACGGCAGGATCCGGAAGCTCGGAACGGGCTTCCTCGAAGAACTCGTCCGGGTGCCGCCACGACACCTGGGCGGAGCCTTCGAGATCACGCAGCCGGCGTGCCTTGCCGGCCATCTCGCGGGTCGTGCCGCCACCGCCGTCGCCCCAGCCGACCGGCGCGATCGACCCGGTGGCGACCCGGTTCTCCCGGAACTGCCGGGACGCCTTGGCGACCTCCTCGCCGGAGAGCCGGGAGTTGTAGGTGTCCATCGGCGGGAAGTGGCTCAGGATGCGGGAGCCGTCGATGCCCTCCCACTCGAAGGTGTGGTGGGGGAACCTGTTGACCTGGTTCCAGGAGATCTTCTGGGTGAAGAACCACTCGAACCCGGCCCGCTTCATCAGCTGCGGCAGCGCCGGGCTGTAGCCGAAGGAGTCGGGCAGCCAGACCCCCCTGCAGCGGATCCCGAACTCTGTCTCGAAGAAGCGCTGCCCGTAGAGGAACTGCCGCACCAGCGACTCCCCCGACGGCATCGTGGTGTCGGACTCGACCCACATGCCCCCGAGCGGGATGAAGCGGCCCTCGGCGACCGCGGCCTTGACCTTGGCATAGACCTCCGGACGGTGCTCCTTGAGCCACGCATACTGCTGGGCGCTCGACATCCCGTAGCGGAAGTCGGGGTCCTCGCCGAGCAGCTCGGTCATCGAGGAGGTGGTGCGGGCGACCTTGCGGATCGTCTCGCGCACCGGCCACAGCCAGGCGGAGTCGATGTGGGCGTGGCCGATCGCGGCGATCTGGTGCGCTGAGTCGTGAGCGGTCGCCTCGAGGACCTCGCTGAGCGCCTCCCGGGCGTCGGCGGCCGTCTCCCGGATCCGCTGCAGGTCGACCCGGTCGAGGGCATCGTCGATGGCCTGCAGGATGCGGAACTTGCGCGGCCCCTCGGGCAGCTCGACCTGCAGCTCATGGAGCGTCTCCAGGTCGAGGCAGAGCTCGAAGACGTCCTTCTCGAAGACGGCGAGCTCGATCCGGCGGGTCGTGTAGAGCCTCTTCTTCGACGAGGTCTGGATGTCGCCTTCCTGGGTCGGCAGGAACGGGTGGTAGTCGAGCAGCACCGGGTTGGCCGCGGCCTCCAGGAACAGCTCGATCTCCTCGCCGCCCTTCGCCTCGTCGGCGACCAGCACCCACTGGTTGCGCGGGTTGAGGCTCTTGATGGGCTCGCCCTCCGGGGTGTAGACCAGCCCCTCGCACTGGAAACCGGGCATGTTGATGTCGAAGCCGAGGTCGCAGACCAGCTCCACCCGCTTCCCGGCCCACTCCGCGGGCACGGTCCCGGTGATCCGGAACCATGCGGTACCCCAGGCCGGACCCCAGTCGCTACCGACCTCGAAGGGCTCGTAGGTCAGCGCCAGCCCGTCGGCGGGAGCGATCGGCTCCCCGGGCAGCTCGTGCCACTCGACGCTCACGGGCGCCGAGGTGGTGTGGACCGCCGGCCACAGGCGCTCCTTGAGGACCCGGCTCACCCGGCCCTCGGTGAGGTGTACGTCGTCGTGCATCAGTGCTCGTCCTGTCTGTCGTCTCTGTTGTCTCGGATGTCGGCGTCGTCTTCGATGAGCTCCAGCTGCGTGAGCACGCAGTCGGTCAGCGCGGTGAACCGTACGGCGCACGCCGTGACGGGTTCTCCCCTCCGGACGCGGAGAACGCGGGTCTGACCAGGCCAGACGTACGTCTCACCGGACCGCTCCTCGCCGGCCACCGTGTCGCCCGTGGCATCGAGGTATTCCAGCTTCCAGCCGATCTTCCCCGCCCGCGCCGAGGTGACGGTGTAGAGCGACACCCGCCGCTCATCGACCAGCACCACCTCGACCCGGTCCCCGGCGACCAGGGCCACCTGGGTCTCGCCCCGATCGTCCACCAGCGCCGAAACCGCACCTGTGGCGGCCGAGTCGGTAGATTCGGCGAGATCGACGATCGGCCGACGCTTTCCGGAGATGATCGAGGCAGAGGGCGGACGGGTGTCCTGCGCCCAGCCGCCCGGTGTCTCGGAGAGCTCGACGACGAGGTGCGCGCCGTCGGCCAGGCGGGCGTGCGGGATCGAGATCTCGTCCCAGGGCTCGCCGTCCAACCTCACCGCGCTGATGTAGTCACCGGCGCCGACGGCCTCGATCACGATCTCCTTGCCACCGACCGGTCGCAGCACGGTGCGCCGCACCGACGGTGGGACGATCACGTAGGAGGCCGAGCCCGGCACCAGCGGGTAGAGCCCGATCGTGGCGAAGACGTACCAGGCAGACATCTCGCCGTTGTCCTCGTCACCGGGATAGCCCTGGCCGAGGTCGGAGCCGACGAAGAGCCGGGAGAGGCACTCGCGCACGATACGGTGGGCGTCGTCGTGCCGCCCGGCGAACATGTACATGAACGGGATGTGGTGGGCCGGCTGGTTCGAGAGCCCGAGCATCCCCATGCGTACGTCCCGGGCCTCGGTCATCTCGTGGATCGCGAAGCCGTAGTGGCCCGACAGCGCTGCCGCCCCGGTCTCGGGACGCGCGAAGAAGGCGTCCAGCTTGGCCCCGAGCCCCGCCTCGCCGCCGTGGAGCTCGGCCAGCCCGGCTCCGTCGTGCGGTGCGGTGAACGCGGTCCCCCAGGCGTTGGTCTCGGTGTAGTCGTGGCCCCAGACGTCAGGATCGAAGGTCGCACGCCACTCCCCCGCAGGGTCGCGCCCGATGAAGAACCCGCGCTCGCGGTCGAACACGTTGCGATATCCGAGCGCCCGCCGCGCGAAGTACTCCTCCTCTGCGGCGAGGTCCTCCGGGGTTCGGGGTAGTCCAGGGAGTTTCCGACCATTACTGGCCGGTAGACCGACGGAATCTCCCTGGACTACCCCACCCTCACGCAACCTCCGAGCCAGCCGAGAGATCCCCCAGTCGTTGATCGCGTTGTCGAGCGTCCAGGACAGGCCCTCGTGGGTGTCGGTGTCGACGTAACCCGCAAAGATCCCGCGCGGCAGCCCCTTGCGGCCGACACGGACGTCATCAGGTGGCACGGTCGCGTTCTTCAGCGCCGAGACATAGGCCGTCTCCAGATCGATCCCGGGCGCCTCGCGCAGGGCCAGGTCGGCGACCACGGTGTCGAAGGTGGTGCCGGTCATGCAGTCCTCGGCCCCCGGAGCGCTCCAGCGCGGCGTCCAGCCGCGGTCGCGGAAGTGCTCGACGAAACCTTCGGCGAGCGAACCGGCACCGGCCGGGTCGAGCAGCGCGAGCAGCGGCCAGGCGGTGCGGTAGGTGTCCCAAAAGCCGTGGGTGACGGTCATCGGCGCGTACCGGACCGTGGTCAGGTCATAGGGCGAGACGTGCGCGTGGAACGGACCCTCGCCGTAGCGGTTCGGGTAGAGGAAGAGTCGGTAGAGCCCGGAACGGATCGAGACCAGCTGGTCCTCGCTCGCCCCCTCGACCTCGACGGTCGCCAGCACCCGCACCCAGGCGGCGCGAGCCCGCGCGGCCATCTCGTCGAAGGACCCCGCCACCGCGAGGTTGGCCGCGGCCTGCTCGTCGCTGACGGTCGAGATACCCAGCCGTACGTCGACGGCATCCGCCCCGCTCAGCGCGATGTGGCCCCGGAGCCGGCCCGCGCCGAGGCGCAGCTGCGAGGTCCCGGCGACCCGGACGTGGATGTGCTGGGCCGGCTTCCCCTCACGATCGAGGAGAAGGGCGCGAACGACGACCTCTCCCCTGTCGTTCTCGCAGGTCAGAGACCTGATCTCGCCGTGGTGGTCGAGCACCAGGGAGCGCGCCCCGGTGAACCTCATCCCGAGCGCGAAGTCGCCGGGGACGAGCTCGGCGGTGACACCGCCGTCGAGCCTGACCGCGTAGCGGTGCGGCCCGGCCTGCTCGTCGGCATGATCGAACCCCAGCGCCCGCGCGCGCCGGTCGTCGTCGGGGTCGACGAGCGGGCTCGGCATCACCTGGAAGACCC
>NZ_JBHVKN010000255.1:0-6517 GCF_042798075.1 Nocardioides sp. NPDC057772 | reverse complement strand
CTGTGCGGACCAGGCAACTCTGAAGCGGCGCAGGTGCGGTGACAGAGGGGGAGGGCTTACGAGTTGTCTTAGATGCCCTCAGGAGCCAGCCGATGGCGATGCCGAAGACGCCTTGCCCGCCCTGGAGAAGGTCGATGACCTCGTCGTTGCTGGTGCACTCGTAGACCGAGGCGCCGTCGCTCATCAGGGTGACGCGGGTGAGGTCGTCGGTGCCGCGCTCACGCAGGTGCTGCACCGCAGCACGGATCTGCTGCAGCGAGATGCCCGCGTCGAGGAGTCGCTTGATGACCTTGAGGATCAGGATGTCGCGGAAGGAGTAGAGCCGCTGGGTGCCGGAGCCGGTGGCGCCGCGCACGCTCGGCTCGACCAGGCCGGTGCGGGCCCAGTAGTCGAGCTGACGGTAGCTGATCCCAGCCGCGTTGCAGGCCGTCGGCCCGCGGTAACCGGTGTCGCTCGGCAGGGGCGAGACATCGTCGGTGAAGAGAAGGCCCTGCTCGTCGGCCTGCTCCGCCGCGCGTTGCGCGTCGTCGGCGCCGTGGCCGGGCTTCTGCTCGTGGTCGAACACGATGTCCTCCATCGTCTACTCCGTTGTGCGTAACTCCACTCGGGGAATGAACGGCTGCGGCGGGGGGACCACACCGTTGGAGTTACAACAGAGACAACTACAAGGTAAGCGTCGCAAGGTCCCTGGTCAAAGAACCCCCTCCGGCGTGTCGCCCAGGCTAACCCTCAGGTTCAACTTGAGGCTTTTCCATCAGTGGGACTCGAAGTCCTCGGGCGTGATCTCGTCGAGGAACTCACGGAACTTCTCGATCTCGTCCTCCTGCTCGGCCGGAACAGCCAGTCCGGCCTCGTCGAGCACCTCGTCGGAGACCACGATCTTCGTGCCCGTACGCAGCGCCAGCGCGATCGAGTCGGAGGGTCGTGCGCTCACCTCGACCCCCGAGGCGAAGACCAGGTTGGCATAGAAGACGCGGTCGGTGACCGAGGTGATCTGCACCTCGGTCAGCTCGTTGCCGGTCGCCTCCACGACGTCCTTGAGCAGGTCATGGGTCAGCGGCCGCGGCGGCACCACGCCCTGCTGGGCGAAAGCGATCGCGGTCGCTTCCACCGCGCCGATCCAGATGGGCAGGTATCGCTCGCCCGCCACCTCGCGCAGCAGCACGATCGGCTGGTTGGAGGGCATCTCCACTCGGACTCCGAGCACATCGACCTCGCGCATGTCATCCACCCTACCCGGCTCCAGGTCGCGAGAGCAGCCTGGTCACCGGCGACATGAACCAAATCAGCGATCGCGCCGCAGCCCGGACTTCACCAGGGTGGCGTGCATACGGACCGCGAGCGAGGCGATCTCGCTGCCGATCTCCTCGGCGCGGCCCTGCGCGCCGGCGTTGCCGGGGCGCCGCAGCGGCGCGACGATCTGCTCGATGAGACCGACCTCGCGGTCGGCGGCGGCCTTCATGCCACGCAGGTGTCGAGGCTCGATGCCGAACTCGGCGAGCTCCTTGGCCGTGCGCGCGATCGCGAGAGCGTCGGTGTCGTAGTGCCCGCTGCGCAACGGCACCACCAGTGCCATCTTCTCCAGCTCACTCAGCAGCGTCTCGTCGACCTCGGCCACCTTGAGGAGCTCGCGTCGCGAGATCCGCATGTGGTCCGTGCGCCGGAACGACTCCGCCCCGGGCGCGCCGTCGGGTGTGAGGGCGACTGTCGGGACGGTGGGGACGGTCGGCTCGATCGCCGGCGGCTCGAGGCCGCGGTCGATCGCGTCGAGGTGCTCGCCGATGACCTTGAGCGGCAGGTAGTGGTCGCGCTGCATCCGCAGGATGTAGCGCAGGCGCTCCACGTCGCGGCGGGAGAACTTGCGGTAGCCCGCGGGAGTGCGCTCCGGCTTGATCAGTCCCTTGTCCTCGAGGAACCGGATCTTCGGGATCGTGACCGTCGGGAAGTCCGGACGCAGCTGGTCCAGGACCTGCCCGATGTTGAGCCGCTCCCCCGAGTCGCTAGCCGGCCGTTGAGGGTCAGGCATCGCGGCGGCGGCCATCGGCTACGCCCCTTCGTGCCCGGCGTAGAAGACGAGCCGGAACTTCCCGACCTGCACCTCGTCGCCGTCCTTGAGGACGAGGTTCTCGATGCGGTCGCGGTTGACGTAGGTCCCGTTGAGGCTGCCGACGTCGGAGACCTCGAAGGTGTCGCCGGTGCGCTTGAACTCGGCGTGGCGGCGGGAGACGGTGACGTCGTCGAGGAAGATGTCGCTGTCCGGGTGACGACCCGCGACGACGATGTCCTGGTCGAGAAGGAAACGGCTTCCGGCGCCGGGGCCGCGCTGCACGACGAGCATCCCGTTGCCCCGCGGCAGGGCCTCGACGGTCGCCGCCTCGATCGGGCTGAGCACCCGGTCGGAGGTGTCGGCGTCAGCCCCGAGCTGAATCGTCGAGGTCTGGTCGGTCCCGGTCAGGCTTACGCCACACTGCGAGCAGAACCGCGCTTCGTCGGGGTTCTGGCTGCCGCAAGCGGGGCACACGGACATTTTGTAGCTCCAGGTTCATCGAGGGCCGGGCACACACCCTCAAGTGAACGTTGAGGGATGGTAACCGCAACCTATCAGGTCGGCCCAGGTGTTCGGTTGGTTACGCGTCGAGCGACGCCTCGTACGCCGCGGCGTCGAGGAGGCTCTCCAGCTCGGCAGGATCGGCCGGGGTGACCTCGAAGAGCCACCCGCCGCCGTAGGGGTCGTCGTTGACCAGCTCGGGCGTGGCGTCGAGCGAGCCGTTGACCGCGACGACCTCACCGGTGATCGGCGCGTAGATGTCGCTGACCGACTTCGTCGACTCCAGCTCGCCGCAGCTCTCGCCCGCCTTGATGGTGTCGCCGACGGCAGGCAGCGAGACGTAGACGATGTCGCCGAGCGCGTCCTGGGCGTAGTTGGTGATCCCGATCCGTACGGAGCCCTCGGTCTCGCCAGGGTTGCGCAGCCACTCGTGCTCGCTGGTGTACTTCAGGTCCTCGGGGTACACGGGCATCTCCTCATCAGGCGTACTGGTCTGGCTACGGAAGATCGTCCCGCGAGCCGGTTGACGAAACCCTACTGCGCCGCACCGACGAAACGGTCAGCGGGACACGGTGTGAATCGACTCGATGTCGATCTTCTCCTCCGACTCCACCTCGACCTCCGCGCCCTGCTCCTCGAGCTGGTCCTGCGGGCCCTGGTAGAAGTCGATCGCACCGGCCAGCGTGTCGGGCGGACCGATGACCTCGAGGCGGTAGGGCGGGCTGATCAGCTCGCCGCTGACGTTGAGGCCGGGAGCGGGCTGGCCGATCTCGATCGAGGAGGAGGCGACCAGGCGTACGGCCTCACCGTCGGCCCCCTCGATCTCCATCGCCTCGGCACCGCTCGTACGCAGCTCCTCGATCAGGTCGAGGAGGGCGGTCAGTCGCAGCGGGTCGGCCCCGGGGTCGATCTCGATGGTGATGCCCGGACCGCTGACGGGAACAGTTCCGGCGATCACCCGGAGCGTGTCGACCTGCTCCTCGGCACGCTGGAGCGCGGTCTGCTGCTGGAGGGTCTGGTCCTCGAGCTCGTCGCGGGTCGCCTCGAGCTCCTCGATCTCCTCCTGGGCCTTCTGCGTCGTGCCGGCCAGGCCGGAGAGGATGTCGATCAGCTCCTGCTCACGCAGACCGGCATAGGTGGAGTCCTCGGTGTTCGTCTGGACCTGCACCACCGCCGCGTAGCCGAGTACGCAGAGCAGGACCGCCACGGCCACCTGGCCCCGCCGGAAGTGGGTGAGCGCGTCGAACAGGCGCGCCCGGCCCACCAGGGGCGCGGGTTCCTCCTCGGGCTCGTCCGCCTTCTTCGGCACCTCCGCCGCCTCGGCGACCTCATCGAGCTCATCGGGCTCATCGGGCCCGTCGGGCGTGTCGTCATCGCCGGGCTCGTCCGGCTTCTCGGACTTCTCGGGCTCCAGCGCCTCGGTCGGCTCCTCAGGCTCGGCCGGATCGGCCTCTTCCGCACCCTCGTCGCCGGTCGTCGCGGTGGTCTCGTCCGTCGCCGTCTCGGTCTCGCCCGACTCCTCGGGCTCGGCGGCGGGCTCGGGCTCAGGCTCGGCAGCCTGCGGCTCCTCGGACTCCTCAGCGACGACCTCATCCGAGGTGTCATCCGCAGCGGCGTCGTCAGCGGCGTCGTCAGCGGCGTCGTCCTCAGTCCCGGCGGCATCCCGGGTCTCGGGCTCATCGGCCACGGCGGGCGCGTTGTCGGTCGCCTCGACCGCCTCGTCGACCGAAGCCTGCTCAACAGACGGCGTACCTTCGTCCTCGACCTCCGGCGTGACAGCGTCGTCGGAGACGGGCTTCTCCGCCGGAGCCTTCTTCGCCGGGGTCCGCTTGGCCACGGTCCGCTTCACCGCCGGCCTCCGCTTCCGCTCAGGCATGGAAGATGTGCCTCCGGATGGCCGCGACGTTGGTGAAGATGCGGATGCCGAGGACGACGATCACGCCCGTGGAGAGCTGGCCGCCGACGCCGAGACGGTCACCGAGGTAGACGATGCCCGCGGCGATGACGACGTTGCTGATGAACGAGACGACGAAGACCTTGTCGTCGAAGATGCCGTCCATGAATGCCCGCAGCGCACCGAAGACGGCGTCGAGCGCGGCGACGACGGCGATCGGGAGGTAGGGCGCCAGACCGACGGGCACCTCGGGCTGGAAGAACAGTCCCAGCACGATGCCGATCACTAGGCCGATGACGGCGATCATTCTTCGCGGTCCCCTTCGCTGTTCTGTTCAGTGTCTTCGTCGGTGTCGTCGGTGGGCTTCGCTGAGCCCTTCGAGCCCCGGGAGGCCTCGTCGTCAGACTCGGGCCCGAGGTGGGTGAGCTCCAGCAGATCGGCCGGCGCCGCGGGGAGGGTGAGCCGGTCGATGTTCTCGACGTCGTAGGGCATCCCGTAGTCCTGCGTCGTGGTGTGGATCATCGCGCCGGAGACCGTCTCGGCGAAGCGTGCGGCCAGCGTACGCGGATCGCCGATCGCCGACACCTCATATGGGGGCGAGAGCGAGACGTCGTTCATCCGGAGGGTGGCACCGGAGGTGATCACGCCGCTGCGCGCGGTGACCCGCTGACCGTCGACGGCCACGGCGGTGGCACCCGCCTCCCACAGTCCGTTGACGATCACGGCGAGATCGTAGTCGCGGACCGTGCCGCCTTCGTTGCCGTCGGCGGCATTGTCGATGGTGATCCGGATCCCCGAGCCGGTCACCGGGGCGAAGCCGGTCTCCTCCGCGGTCTCGACCGCGGTCGAGGAGGCGGACTTCGCCCGGAGACCGAGCGAGTTCAGCGACCCCTCACTTCGCTGGTTGTCCTCCCGGAGCGCCGAGATCTGGCGGTGCAGGTCGGCGATCCGGTCCTGGCGCTGCTCGATGCGGTCGACGAGCACCTGTCTGCTGGTCTGGCGGATGTCCTCGTTGCGGGAGGTCTGCACCGCGGCGGTCGTGGCCAGCAGCGCGAAGAGACCCACGACGATCATGGCCCACACGCCCGGCCGGCGGCGACGGGCCGGCTCCTCCCCCGTCGGCTCGCGACGCGCAGCAGCGGCCTTGTAGTCGGAGTCGATCGACTGGTCGGTGATGCGGTCCAGGAGCGGCTTGGTGACGTAGGCGCGCAGGTCCTCGCCGGGGATCTGCTCAGGCATGGGTCGCACCACCCTTCTCCAGCGGTGGCGTGGTGGCCATCAGGCGACGCACCTCCTGGGCGTAGAGGACCAGGCTCCACCACAGCAGCAGGACGCCCCACAGCGCGAACGCCCAGCCGAACGCCTGCGCCAGCTGGATCGGCAGGCTCGGCTCCAGGCCGAGGTCGAGGGTCTCGGGGATGTCGTGGCTGAGGTAGAGCAGCGGGAAAGAGACCAGCAGGCAGAAGGCGGCCACCTTGCCGAGAAGATGCACCGGCAGCGTACGCACCCCGCGGCTGCGCAGCGCCGGGATCATCGCGAGCAGGCCGACGAGCCGCAGCGGCACCAGCAGCGCGATCGGCCACGGGATCACGTCGATCTGCCAGAGCGCGAACGTCGCAGCGAGGACGAAGACGGTGTTGGCGACCACGTCGAGCAGCTCGCCCGTGGGGCGGCGGCCCAGCTGCTTGCGGTTGAGCCAGCTGTCGAGGAGGTCGGTGACCACCGCGAGAACGAACGCCGCGAGCGCGATCGTGTCGTCCTCGGCGATCATCACCGCCCACAGCATCACCGGCGCGTAGACGAGCCGCAGGATGCTGAGCAGCTTGCCGAGCACGGGCTGGTTGCGGTCGACGGAGCCCAGCGGTCGTTGCCGGGCGTCGCGGCGAGGACGCAGGCGGGGATCACCGGATCGACGGTTGGGCACGGACAAACCCTAGTGCTTACTCGGTAGCGGTGGAGTCATCGGCATGGGCGGCGTCGCGGATCTCCCCGACCACGTTCTCTACGGCGCGGCAGAGTGCCTGTTCGGTGACGTCGTCGAAGTGACGATGGCGTTGACGGACGGGTACAACGCC
>NZ_JBHVKN010000254.1:0-6517 GCF_042798075.1 Nocardioides sp. NPDC057772 | reverse complement strand
CGTCTCGCTCGTCACCAGATGGGCCACCAGCAGTGCGGCCACGCAGGCGCTCTCCCACCGGGTGGGGTCGCCGGCCGCCGCGATCACCACCACGCCGGACGCCGACACCGTCGTCCGGTGCCGCAGCAGCAGGTGGGACCAGCGCTGCGCCTTCCCCAGGGGCGACTGATCAGTGGATCAGGCGTGTGCGCGGCGCAGCAGGAACCACCGCGTGGCGGCAGCGGCGGCGACGAGCAGCACGAGCCCGCCGGCGGCGAACCCGCCCTTGGCGGCCGGGGACGAGAGGAGGTCGAGCTCGGCGTTGGCCGGGGCGTTGTCCGGCTTGGCCGAGACGCTCGTGTCCGGGTCGGACTTGTCGCCGGAGACGACGACGTCGACGTTCTTCTTGTCACCGCTGGCCGCGGCCTTCTCCTCGGAGGCGGTGAGGCCGTTGGTGCCACAGGTGCTGGTGCCGATGGCGACCGCGGCGGCGGTCGGGGCGCCGACCTTCTTCACGGCGTCGAGGACCTTGATGTCCAGGGCGGACACCTCGAGCGACTTGGCGGTCTTGTCCTGCTTGTTCAGGGTGAGCTCGACCAGGTCGGTCTCGAGGCCCTTGAGCAGCACGGCGAGCTGCTTCTTGATGTGCTCGATCAGGTCGATGCGGATCGAGACGCTCATGTCGCCGAGCCCGACGTTCTTCTTGAGGCCCGACTGCAGCAGCGTGTCGACGCGGCCGAGAACGGCGTCGGTCACCGGCGAGAGGTCCGGGACGACCGTCGTGTTCTTCTTGGGGTCGGCCGGCAGGTCGGCGACCTTGATGTCACCCTTGCCGGGGACGTTGACGGTGACGGCGGCGTTCTTGAGCTGGGTGTCGCCCTTGAACTTGGTGCCCTTCGCCATGCAGGTGCTCTCCGCGGCGTCGAGGTCGACGCCGACCGAGAGGCCGCCGACCTTGGCGAGCACGCCGGAGACGACGTTCTGGACCAGCGGGTTGACCGGGCCGAGCTTGACGTGGAAGTCCTTGCTCTCGTCGTTGAGCAGGTAGTCGGTGGTCGCGCCGAGCTTCTCGAGGTCGAGCTCGGCAAGGTTCACCGTGACGGCCTCGCCAGGCTTGACGCAGCTGGAGCCGTCGCCGATCGAAACCAGGGTCGCGCCCTTGCCGGCCAGAGCCGAGCAGGCGCCGGAGTAGGCGGTGCCGTTCTTGAGCGCCGCGGCGGCGTCCTGGGCGAACACGCCGACCGAGAGCAGCTGCTGCTCGCCCGCGAGGAGCGGCAGGGTCGGCTTGTTGGTGCCGGAGGTGACGGTCTTCTTGCCGTTGTAGGTGGCGGTGTAGCGGCCGGTGTCCACCTTGACCTTGTCAGACACGTTGACGGTCAGAGCGACCGACGACGCCTTGGCCTGGGGCTTCTCCGCCGACGCGGTCGCCGGGGCCGCGGTCACGGAAAGACCGATCATCGCGGTCGCCGCAACAACGGCGGCTCCGCGGACCGAGAGTGGGGAGCGCAAGTGACTTCTCCAATGGTGTTGATAACTGTCGATGACAGGGCACGACGAGTAGAAGTCAGCCTCTGCAGCCCCCCGGTTGCTGTGACTCGCCGTGACGAAGCGGGGAGTCTAGCCACGTCGATTCGCCGTCGCCCAGCGCTCGATCCAGACCCGAGGTCACAGAATTTCACCGTAACTTCGCCGGTAACACGTCGTCCTCGACGTCGATTTCGAGGCAGAAATGACCAAGGTCCCGGAAATCGCCTTCGATATGGACCGGCCGTATGGATCTTGTGCCCGGGCTGTTCTTTTCGGTCCGGATTGTAAAAACTCGCTCTCAATCGCGATCCGGCCTTGGTTAGGTTGACCTAACCAAGGCCTTGATGACTTTCTGACAGTGTGTCAATATCTTCGTTCGGAACGCCGCCCGTCCGACGCCTCGACCTCTCTGGAGCACACATGTCTGCCCAACTTGTCGACGAGACCTTCGGGGCTCCGCTCTCCGCGCTGATGCGCGAGGGATCCCGGGTTCAGCACACCGACGCCGAGACGTCGTCCTTCATGGAGGAGCTGTTGGCTGGGCGGGTCAACGAGCAGGGGTACGCCGACTACCTGCTGCGGCTGCGCAAGGTCTATGTCGCGCTCGAGTCGGTGGGCCGGGACCTCGCCGCCACCGACCCCATCGCTGCGGCCGTCCACGACATCGCACTGGAACGGATGGCCGCGATCGATGCCGACCTGGACGTGTGGGCGCCGGGCGTCGACGGGGACGCTGTGGAGTCGGCGGCAGCCGATGCGTACGCCGCCCGGATCGAGGCCACTCGCTCCTGGGGTGGTCTCTACGCTGCCCACCACTACACGCGTTACCTCGGCGATCTCTCCGGCGGCCAGGCGATCGGCCGGTTGCTCGACCGGTTCTTCGAGCTCGACGGCGAAGGGGTGGCGTTCTACGAGTTCGCGGAGATCCCCAAGCCGAAGCCCTACAAGGACGGCTACCGCGCCCGTCTCGACGCCCTCGACCTCGACGCCGCCGAGAAGCTGCGCATCGTCGAGGAGGTCCGGGTCGCCTTCGGCCTCAACCAGGCGCTCTTCGAGGAGCTCGGCGCCTGCCTCGACACCTATCGCAGGTGAACTAAGGTTCGTCCTCGTGCCCCGTATCGCTGCCGAGAACGTCGCCGAGCACCGCCGGCAGGTGCGCGAACGGATCTTCGCCGCGTTCGCGGAGCTGATGGCCGAGGGTAGCTATGACGCCATCACCATGTCGAAGCTCGCCCAGCGCGCCGACATCGGCCGCACCGCGATCTACCACCACTTCAAGGACCGCGATGCGGTGATGGTCGCGTTCGCGACCCATGAGACGGCCGAGTATGTCGCGTCCCTGCAGGCGCAGCTCGCCGCGAGCGACCAGCCGGCGGAGCGGCTGCGGATCTACGTACGCAACCACCTCGCCCTCGGGGAGAAGTTCCACATGGGCTTCGGGCCCCAGGTCTACGGCGGCCTCCCCGAGGAGGCCCGCCAGGAGATCCGCGAGCACGTCATCGCCGTCGAGCAGGTCCTCGCCGAGATCCTCGTGCGGGGAGCCGAGCAGGGCACCTTCGCCGTCACCGACGTCGAGGCGACCCTCGTCCTCGTCCACGCCGTCCTCGGCACCCGCCACCTACCCGCCGAGCGGATCGAGGAGTTCGTCCTCCGCGCCGTCGGCGCTGCCTGACCGCGGAGTGGTCACGGGGCCACACGCCACTCGATGAGCGAGCTCGTCGCGGTGGGAAATGTGCTGGTCGCCACGGGGTCGTGAAGTCGTTCCGTCGAGGCTGGTGGCCTCGACGGTGCGCTCACTCCGTCGTTCGACAACTGGTGCCGCCGCTGTACGCCGGCATCTGGCTGCTCGCGCTCGCCGTGCTCACCAGCCTTCTGTGGTGGCGGACCGACGCGGCGTGGACCTCGTCGGCAGCGCCGGCGTTCAGTGGCCGTGCTCGTCCCTAGAGCCCGGGCCGTGGTTCGTCGGGGTCGAGGGTGGCGGGCTGTCGTCGGTGCCAGAGATCGCCGGTCCGATCACGAAGGCGGACACGGAGAACAAGCCGGTGAACACGACGACCGCGATCGTGGGGGCCCACAGCGACCGGAACCGCCGGTGCAGGCGCCGGAGCATCGGCACCGAGAGCAGCAGGCCGATCGCGTAGAACAGAACGTTGCCCGTGGTGCCGGTGATCAGCGCCGCCCCTGCGAGGAGTCCGATGTGATGCAGGACATGAGGAGCGATTCCCAGGACGGTGCCGGTCACCGCGCCGACGGTGTCGCGAATCGTCTTCCATCGGCTCGCGGGCCCCGGTCGGGTGTTGTCGAGGGTTCGCCGCCGGGCATTCGAAGAGCCGGCGCGACTGACGCCTGTCGTGGTCCACGGCATGGCTCTGCTCCTCTCGGTGGAACTCTCTCCATCTTCACGAGCGGGCTGGGGAACCAGCAGGGCAACAAGGACCTCGTGAGTGGTACCAAGGCCCCGCGCCCGGGGGACATTCGGACCTTGTCGTAGTACCCCGCAGGGGTATCCTCATGAAGGAGTCCCTCATGAGGATCGACGCTTCGCGCGAACCGACCCACGAGGTGGCCGCAGCCGTCGTCGAGGCGGGATACCAACTGGTGGAGGACGGCACGGCATGAACCACGAGCATCAGAACCACCGTGATCCCGACAGCGGCCACGGCGGAGCGGCCACAGCCGTCCTCGAGGTCTCGGGAGCTCATTGGGCATCGAGCAAGGCGGTGGCCGAGTCCGTTCTCGGGCGACGGCCGGGTGTCCTCGGTGTGGAGGCCAATCCGGTCGCGCAGACGGCGACGGTCACGTTCGATCCGCAACGTACGGACGTGAGGCAGCTGCGTGACTGGGTCCGCGAGTGCGGCTATCACTGCTCCGGGCAGTCGGTGCCCGGCCACATCTGCGATCCCCTCGCCTCTCCCGACGACCACGCGGCCCACGCCGGCCACGAGCACGCTCCCACGATGTCGCCGCACGAGGCGATGGGTCACGGGGGTCACGAGGGCATGTCGATGGCCGACATGGTCGCGGACATGCGCAACCGGTTCCTGGTGGCTCTGGTGCTCTCGATCCCGATCCTGCTCTGGTCACCGATCGGGCGCGAAGTCCTCGGCTTCGAGGCGCCGGCGCCGTTCGGGCTGCGCGACGACGTGTTCAGCCTGATCCTGTCGATCCCGGTGGTCTTCTACTCGTCCTGGATCTTCTTCGACGGAGCCTGGCGTGCGCTCAAGGCGCGCACCCTCGACATGATGGTGCTGGTCGCGGTCGCCATCGGCGCCGGCTGGCTCTACTCCCTCGGGGTCACCCTGACCGGCGGAGGCGAGGTCTTCTACGAGGCCGCGACCGTACTGGCGGCGTTCGTGCTGCTGGGCCACTGGTTCGAGATGCGCGCCCGCGGCGGAGCGAACGACGCCATCCGTACGCTGCTCGATCTCGCCCCGCCCCAGGCAACGGTGATCCGCGACGGTCAATTTGTCGACATGCCGACCTCGGAGGTGAGGGTCGGAGACCTGCTGCTCGTCCGTCCGGGGGCGAAGATCGCCACCGACGGCGTCGTGGAGGAGGGCGAGTCCGAGGTCGACGAGTCCATGGTGACCGGGGAGAGCCTGCCGATCCACAAGGCACCGGGGGACGCAGTCATCGGTGCCACCGTCAACGCGAGCGGGACGCTGCGTGTTCGTGCGGCCAAGGTCGGCGCGGACACCGCGCTCGCGCAGATCGTGGCGCTGGTGCAGCAGGCACAGAACTCCAAGGCGCCTGGCCAGCGCCTTGCCGACCGGGCAGCCTTCTGGCTCGTGCTCGTCGCACTGATCGGCGGAGCAGCCACGTTCATGGTCTGGTGGGCCGCCGGCGCCGAGGTCACGACGGCGCTGCTGTTCGCGATCACGGTCGTGGTGATCACCTGCCCCGACGCCCTCGGTCTCGCGACGCCGACCGCCATCATGGTCGGCTCCGGTCTGGGTGCGAAACGCGGGATCCTGTTCAAGAACGCCACTGCCATCGAGACCTCTGCGCGCATCGACACCGTCGTCATGGACAAGACCGGCACCCTGACCAAGGGGGAGCCGGAGGTGACCGATGTCGTCCTGGGCGACATCGACCGTACGCGGCTGCTGGCGCTGGCCGGTGCCGTCGAGCGCGAGTCCGAGCACCCGCTGGCTCGCGCGGTCGTCAGGTACGTCGACGAGGCCGGTGTCCCACGGTTGCGCGCGACCGGCTTCCGCAACGTCACCGGAATCGGTGCTGTCGCCGAGGTCGACGGGCACCGGGTCGCCGTCGGCAACCGTCGCCTGCTCGAGTCCGAGGGCATCGACGACGGAGATCTGGGTGGCCGACGCGACGAGATCGCCGCGGGCGGACGCACCGCGATCTTCGTGGCCGTCGACGGCCGTGCGGTCGCCGTGGTCGGCATCGCCGACGCCATCCGGGAGACCTCCACCGCCGCCGTGGCGGCCCTGCACGAGGCTGGCATCCACGTGGTCATGCTCACCGGCGACAACCGGGCGACCGCAGAACGGATCGCCGCCGAGCTCGGCATCGACACGGTGATCGCCGAGGTGCTGCCGCAGGACAAGGCCGAACACGTCGAAAGGCTTCAGACCGGGGGCCGGGTCGTCGCGATGGTGGGCGACGGAGTGAACGACTCGCCCTCGCTCGTGCAGGCCGATGTCGGGATCGCGGTCGGGGCGGGGACGGATGTGGCCATCGAGGCCGCCGACGTCGTCCTCATGCGGTCCGATCCGCTCGACGTTCCCGTCGCCTTGCTCATCGGCCGCGGCACCCTGCGCAAGATGCGTCAGAACCTGGGCTGGGCAGTGGGCTACAACGCCATCGCGCTGCCGATCGCGGCCGGCGTGTTCGTACCGGCGTTCGGGCTCATGCTCCGCCCGGAGATCGCCGCACTCTCGATGTCGGGTTCGAGCTTCCTGGTCGCCGTCAACGCGCTCCTGCTGCGTCGTGGGCGGGGGGCGGCCCAGGCGACCGCACACGAGGAGGGGCGGACGCGGTGTGTTATAAA
>NZ_JBHVKN010000253.1:0-6528 GCF_042798075.1 Nocardioides sp. NPDC057772 | reverse complement strand
TCACAGGGCAGAAGACCTCACCCCTCTGATCGCGGGTGTGGAAGATGACCGGCCGGTCCGAGAAACCCTCGGACCGGCCGGTCCTACCCTTTCCGGCACCTACCTCCGGCCGGTCAGAGGTCGGTGGCGATGATCCGCTCGATGTTCCGCTCCGCGAGGGCGGTGATCGTGACGAACGGGTTGACGCTCGTGTTGCCGGGGATGAGCGAGCCGTCGATGACGTAGAGCCCGTCGTACCCGTGCAGTCGGCCGTAGTTGTCGGTGGCCTTGTTCAGGACCGCACCACCCAGCGGGTGGTAGGTGAGGTGGTCGCCCCAGATCTTGTTGGTGCCGAACAGGTCGGTGCGGTAGATCGTCCCTTCCGTCTTGTTGATCTTGTCGAAGATCGTCTTCGCCATCGTGATGGAGTCCTGCTTCCAGGCGGTCTGCCAGGACAGGTCGACCTTGCCGGTGGTCGAGTTGTAGCTGAACGCCGCTCGGCGCTGGGTCTTGGTGATCGCGAGGTAGAAGGATGCGAACGTCTCGAGACCGGCAGGCAACGGCGCCACCTCGGCGAATGCTCCGCCGGCGTCCCAGTTGTCGATGCCCGAGCACGGGATCGTCGACTGCACGTCACCGGTCGGGTCCCACATGTGGTTGGCGCGTCCGACCATCACGTTGCCGTTGTCGCCCCAGCCCTGGCCGATCTCGCCGTTCAGCGCGGGCAGCGCGCCGGTCGCCTTCAGCTTCACCAGCAGCTTGCTCGTGCCGACGCTGCCGGCGGCGAAGAACACCTTGCCCGCGTTGACCGTCTTCGTGGCCACCACGTCGCCGGCGGTGTTGATCTGCTCGAGGACGACGTCGTACCCACCCGCTGCACCGGGCCGGACGGACGTGGCCCGGTGCAGAGACGAGATCGTGACCTTCCCGGTGGCCGCGGCCTGGGCGAGGTAGGTCTTCGGCAGGGTCCGCTTGCCGTGGTTGTTTCCGTAGATGACCTCCTGCGCCAACGCCGACTTCGGGACGCTGCCGTTGTCCTCGGCCACCATGTAGTCCCAGTCGTACACGTCCGGGACGAACGTCCAGGCGAAGCCCGAGCGCTGAGCGTGCTTCCGGCCCACACGGGAGTACTGGTAGTAGGAGGTCCGCTCGAACCAGTCGGGATCGACCGACCCGACGCCGAGGGCGGCGTTGGCGCGCGGGTAGTAGGTGGCGTACATCTCCGCGGCGTCCACCGAGGGCAGGATGGCAGCGAAGTTCTCCCGCTTCGGGGTGACGGCCATGCCACCGTTGACGAGCGAGCCACCGCCGACGCCGCGTCCTTGGTAGACGGAGATCCCGGCGAAGTCCTCGGCGTCGAGGATCCCGGCGTACTTCGGGACGTCCTTGTCGATGGGGAACCCGAGGAAGTTGCTGAGGGGCTGCTTGGTCCGGGTACGCATCCAGAAGGACCGATAGTCCGGCGCACTCACCTTCGGGTGGATCTTGCCGTCCGGGCCGGGGGCGACCGTGGACCAGTCTTGGCCCATCTCGACCATGTGGACGTTGATGCCGGCCTGCGCCAGTCGCAGGGCGGCGACCGAGCCGCCGTACCCGGTGCCGATGACCAGCACCGGCACCCGTGCGCCGTTGCCGATCGACGACGGTGCGGCCGTTGCCCAGGTCGGGCCGGCTCCGAATGCTCCTCCCAGCATCCCGACGCCCGCGAGCGAACCCGCGCCGAGCATGAATCCTCGGCGCGACAGGCCTCGCGACTGGTCCTGTCGTGGTGTGTTGCTCAAGATGACCTCCCTTTTCATCACTGATTGCTAGAACATGTTCTAGTATGCCGGTGGGGGTGTCACGGCTTTCGCAACATTCATGCAGAGCGACAGGGAGGTCGCATGGTCACCGTATGCGTCTGGGGCACGGGAAACATCGGTCGACTCGCCATCAGGGCGGTCGAGGCACATCCACGACTCGAGCTCGCCAGCGTGCTCGTCCACGACCCCGCCAAGGTCGGCCGGGATGCGGGGGATCTCGGCGGGCTCGGCCGTCGCCTGGGGGTCGCAGCCACCGACGACGTCGACGCGGTGCTCGCCTCGCGGCCGCAGGCGATCGTGTACGCCGCCTCCGGTGACATCCGCCCGGACGAGGCCCTCGCCGACATCGTGCGAGCGCTCCGGTCCGGCGCCGTCGTCGTCACGCCCGCGCTCTACGCGCTCTACGACCAGCGCAACGCGCCGCCGGAGATGCGCGAGCCGGTGCTCGCCGCGATCGCCGAGGGCGGCGGATCGCTCTTCGTGTCCGGCGTCGACCCGGGCTGGGCCAACGACGTGCTGCCGCTGCTGGTCAGCGGCCTGGGCAGCACCGTGGACGTCGTCCGGTGCCAGGAGATCTTCGACTACTCCACCTACGACCAGCCCGACTCCGTCCGCTACCTGGTCGGGATGGGCCAGCCGATGGACTACGACGCCCCGATGCTCGCGGCAACCGTGCCGACCATGGTGTGGGGCGGCCAGGTTCGGCTGATGGCCCGCGGGCTCGAGGTCGAGCTCGACGAGATCAGGGAGACCGTCGAGCGGCTGCCGCTGGACGAGACGGTGGCCACCACGTCGATGGGTGACTTCGAGAAGGGCACCCAAGGGGCGGTGCGCTTCGAGGTCCAGGGGATCGTCGGCGGTGAGCCGCTCATCGTCGTCGAGCACGTCACCCGCATCCACCCCTCCTGTGCCCCGCACTGGCCCTCGCCGCCCGACGGCGAGGGTGCCCACCGGGTGATCATCGAGGGTGATCCCCGGATCGAGGTGACCGTCGAGGCCAGCGACGAGGAAGGCAACCGGGCGGCCGGCGGCAACGCCACCGCGGTCGGGCGGCTCGTCAGCGCCATCGAGTGGCTCGTCGAGGCGGAGCCCGGCCTCTACGACGCGTTGGACGTCCCGCTGCGTCCGGCGACCGGCAAGCTCGGTGCGGCGAGGGCCGCCCAGGAAGGTGTGACCGCATGATCATCGGCGTCCCCGACGGCAAGGACCCCATCGCGTACGTCTGGGGTGAGATGGTCCCGGGGATCGGCCCGGCCGCCGCCGGCCTCTCGCTCGCCGTATACGAGCACACCACGCTCGGACTCCGCGAGTTCGAGGCCGCCAGGCTGAGGATCGCGCAGATCAACGGGTGCGTCTTCTGCCTCGACTGGCGCACCGAACGAGACGGCGAGAAGGTCGAGGAGTCCTTCGCCGAGGCGGTCGAGGAATGGCGTACGACGGACGCGTTCGACGACCGCACCCGGCTCGCCGCGGAGTACGCGGAGCGCTACGCGAGCGATCACCACGGCATCGACCAGGCCTTCTGGGACCGGATGTCGGCCCACTACACCGATACCGAGATCGTCGAGCTGAGCATGTGCCTCGGATCGTGGCTGGCGTTCGGCCGGCTCAACCACGTCCTGGGCCTCGACACGGCCTGCATGCTGCCCGCCCAGAGGTAACACGGCTCTGACAATCAGGTGATGCAGAATTTCGGTGTTGCACCCTCTGAGCCGCAGGATTTCGACCTATCGTTGACCCATGAAGACCTGCGATTTCTGCGGATGCTACGAGGCCGACCCACACCGCCTCCTCGCATGGACCACCGCGGTTGAGCGTGGGCGTGCGAAGTCGTTCTGCGAGGCCTGCTCGCGCCGTCACGTACGCTCCATGGAAGCCAAGCTCGACTCCGACTGGTGGGCCTGAGTCCCACTGCTACATCCGTTGTGGCGCCTCGATGCCGAGGAGCCTGAGTCCCTCTGACAGCACTCGCCGGGTCGCCTCGCACAATGCGAGCCGGGTCTGCCTGACCTCGCCCTCCGCCTTGAGCACGGGGCAGCTCTCGTAGAACGCGGTCAGCGCGGTCGCCAGACCGTAGAGGTACGCCGTGAGGTGATGCGGCTCCAAGGTGTCGGCGACCTTGGCGACCACCGGCGCGAAGCCGGTCAGCTCCAGCGCGAGCCGCTGCTCGGCCGCGTGCGACAGGGTGCCGATGGCGTGCGTCTGCTGCGGTGCCTGCGCGAGGATGCTGCACACCCGGGCATGGGCGTACTGCAGATATGGGCCCGTCTCACCGGTCGTGGCCGACATCCGGGCGAGGTCGAAGGCGTAGTCGCGGGCGAGGTGGTTGGAGAGGTCGGCGTACTTCACGGCGGCGTTGGCCACGGCGCGTACGACCTCGGGGTTGTCGTAGCGCGCGGCTACGGCCTCCTCGGCGTCGTCGAGGAGCGAGGTGAGAGTGACCGTCGCGCCCGAGCGGGTCTTGAAGGGCCGGCCGTCGGCGCCGAGCACGGTGCCGAAGCCGATGTGCTGGACCTCCACGGAGTCGGGCAGCCAGCCGGCGGCGCGGGCGACGGCGAAGACCATGTCGAAGTGGTGGCTCTGCCGGTGGTCTACGACGTAGACGACCCGGTCGACGGCCAGGTCGTCGACCCGGTGCCGGATCGTGGCGAGGTCGGTCGCGGCGTACCCGAACCCGCCGTCGGCCTTCCGCACGATCAGCGGTAGCGGCGCGCCGTCGCGGCCGGTGAAGCCGTCGGGGTAGACGACCTGGGCGCCGGCCGACTCGGTCAGCAGGCCCAGCTCCTGAAGGTCCTCGACGACCCCCGGAAGCTGCGGGTTGTAGCGACTCTCGCCGTCGAAGTCGTCGTCGGTCAGGAGTACGCCGAGCCGGCTGTAGGTGGCGTTGTACTCCGCCATCGAGGCGTCGACGAGCGCCTGCCAGAGGGTGAGGGTCGTCGGGTCACCCGACTGCAGTGCCACCACCCGGCGCCGGGCGGAGTCGGCGAAGTCCGGGTCGTCGTCGAAGCGGGCCTTGGCCCGCTGGTAGAGGGCGAGCAGCTCGCTCATCTCCAGGGCGGCGACGGCCGCGGGATCGTGGAGACCCTCGCCGAGCAGCTCCTCGACCAGCATGCCGAACTGCGTGCCCCAGTCGCCGAGATGGTTCTGTCGCACCACCTCGTGGCCGGCGTAGGCCAGCACTCTGGCCAGGGAGTCGCCGATGACCGTGGAACGCAGATGGCCGACGTGCATCTGCTTGGCGACGTTGGGGGAGGAGTAGTCGACGACGACCCGTTGCGGGGTCTCCGGAGCGGGTACGCCCAGGCGGGGGTCGGCCAACAGGTCGCCGACCACGCCGCCGAGAACGTCGGGGGACCAGGTCAGGTTGAGGAACCCGGCGCCGGCGAGCTCGACGGTGCCGAGGTCGCCGAGATCGAGGGCGGCGACGAGGCGGGCGCCGATGTCGCGCGGAGACAGACCGAGCGGACCGGCCAGCCGCAGCGGGAGGTTGGACTGGAGGTGCCCGAACTCGGGCCGGGTGGCCTGTCGCAGCTCGGGGTCGATGCCGGCGACGGCCTCGCCGAAGCAGGCGACGACGGCGTCCTGGAGGTGTGCGGACAGGGCGAGAGTGTGCTCGTGCACGAGAGTGGTCCTAGAAGGTGAAGAGGGCAGGCTGACGCGAAGGCGGGGTCGGACCCAGATCCGTGAGTAACCGCCTGCTACGCGCCGCCATGCGGGCGCGCCCGCGGCGTTGCCGCCTCTCGACAGACGCCCGGTATGCCTTCGAGGCGGCGCCTTGCGGGCACACCCGCCTGGCGACGTTCGCGACGGCGCTTAGTCACGGATCTGGGTCAGAGACCCATGCCTCGTCGTCGCAGCGCGCTCTTCGTGACCATGTCCGTAAGGGTGCCTGGACGTGTCGGTGTTGGTCAAGCCGGTTCGCTCTCCTCGGCCCTGGCCGAGGCGATCAGGTCCCAGGCGCAGCCGCAGTAGGGATGCCGCAGCCACGGCCGGACGGTGGGCTCGTCGTCACGGGTCAGGATCACCGACGCCGACCACGAGGCCGGGGTGCGTCCGGCGAGGTGGGTGCGGGCGTCGCGTACGGCCCAGGAGAGCGCCAGCGACTGCAGCAGCGCGTCGGTCGGCACCTCGTTGCCGATGAGCTGGTTCACCACCACCGCGCGGCGATCGTCCTCCTCGGCGAGGGTCGCATCGACACAGCGCAGGCACGCGGTGACGCCCGGGACGACCAGCGGGCCCACCGTCCAGGTGTCGGGGCCGCTCTCTACGACGAGGTGGGCCCGGCCGTCGCGCACCATCTCGTCGGTCCGCTCGCGGTCCAGTGGTCCGTCGGAGAGGAGCACGACGAGGTCCGGCGCGACGGTCAGGTCCGCTCCGACCAGGGCCTGGGCCGCCGAGACCATCGTCGGTGGCCCGTCGAAGCAGACTCGCGGCGGCGGCTCGCTGCGGTCGGCGTCGACCAGCAGACCTGCGTTGCTGAGCTGCTGCATCGCATGCCGCCCGGGCAGGTGGTCGGGCTCCACCGCGAGGCCGGCGGCGAGGTCGGTCAGCAGGCGGCGCACCTCCACGCTGTCCTGCACGATCGCCCGCCGGGGCGGGTCGATGCCGATCTGGAGGCGGGTCTCATCACGTCGTACGGCCACATACCCCGGCCGAATCCGGTAGCGGTTGCTCATGCGGGCGAGTCTCACATCGGCCGCGATTTCCCGCAGCAGCAATCCACCGGGCCTGTGGATAACTGCCGAGG
>NZ_JBHVKN010000252.1:0-6578 GCF_042798075.1 Nocardioides sp. NPDC057772 | reverse complement strand
TGCTGGGTCAGGCGTTCGCCCGGGTGGTTGAGACCTACGACGTCGACCAGTTGCCGCGTCACGGTGGCCATGGCACGACGGTGTTCATCACCATGACACTGGACCAGCTTCGTGCTGATCTCGGCACCGCCGCGTTGGGGTTCGACGGCGACCAGATCACCGCGGCCGAGGCTCGCCGGCTGGCGTGCAACGCCGACCTCGTCCCGGTGGTGCTGGGGACGGACTCCGAGATCCTCGACTTCGGCAGGACCGCGCGGTTGGCTCATCCGATCCAACACCGGGCACTTCGGCTACGCGACAAGTGCTGCCAAGCCGAAGACTGTGACGCCCCGGCGGCCTGGACTGAGGCGCATCATCTGAAACCGTGGTCCGAAGGCGGCCGCACCGACCTGGCCAACATGGTCCTGTTGTGCTCGAGTGATCATCGGCGTATTCATGATCCGAACTACGGCTATGAGCGGCTGCCGGATGGTCGGATCCGGTTCACCCGGCGTACCTGAGGCCACTGGTTCGTCCTTTGTGAAGCATTCACAAGGTGTCATCGTCTAGTAAAAGCCCGAGGAGACACGTCTCTGCCCGGAGCGGTGTCCGGGTCGCCAAGCCCGTGCCGAAGCCGAATCTCGCTGCGCCAAACTGCCGCCGCCGACCCGAGAACACCCTCCGTAACGGGTCGGCGGCCACCAGCCAAGAGAAACACCAACCCACCAAATCCAAAGATGGGCCACCGGTAAGAGAGGATGGCGGCATGCGCGTCCACATCGGCTGCGACCACGCCGGTCTCGAACTGAAGTCCCACCTGATCAACCGTCTGACGGAGCTTGGCTATGAGCCTGTCGACCACGGCCCGTTCGTCTACGACGCACTCGACGACTACCCGGTGTTCTGTATCCGGGCGGCCGAGGGTGTGGCTCGTGACCGGGAGAAGGGGCTCGACAGCCTCGGGGTCGTGATCGGCGGATCGGGCAACGGCGAGCAGATGGCCGCCAACAAGGTGACCGGGATCCGGTGCGCGCTCGCCTGGAGCGAGGAGACCGCGAAGCTCGCCCGGGACCACAACAACGCCCAGGTCGTCGCGGTCGGCGGGAGGATGCACAGCCTCGAGGACATGACGAAGTTCGTCGAGATCTTCCTGGCCGAGCCGTTCAGCGAGGACGAGCGGCACGTACGCCGCATCGACCAGCTCCACGCCTACGACGCCGACGGCGTCCGCCCGCCGCTTCCCGACTCGGCCAAGGGCCTGGGGCCGGCCGAGGACCAGGACTGATCCGGGGATGCCCGAGGGGCACACCCTCCACCGCCTCGCGCTCGATCTGAGCGAGGCCTTCGCCGGCAAGCAGGTCCGGGTCAGCAGCCCGCAGGGCCGGTTCACCGAGTCCGCCGCGCTCCTGGACGGCCAGGTCGTGGCCGGTGCGGAGGCGTGGGGGAAGCAGCTCTTCGTGGAGTTCCCGGGGGAGCAGTACGTCCACATCCACCTCGGTCTCTACGGCAAGCTCGACCTCAGGCCCTACACGACCGAACCGCCCCTCCCTGTGGGCCAGGTCAGGCTCCGGCTGGTCTCGACAGGCTCGACCGACGAGGGCGGGACCTACGCCGACCTGCGCGGCGCCACCACCTGCAACCTGGTCACCACCGCCCAGCGCGACGCGGTGGTCGCGAAGCTCGGGCCCGATCCGCTGCGCGACGACGCGGACCCGAGCCGGGCGTGGCTGCGGATCAGCCGGAGCCGCACGACCATCGGGGCGCTCCTCATGGACCAGTCCGTCCTGGCGGGGGTGGGCAACGTCTACCGGGCGGAGGTGCTCTTCCGGCATCGGATCGATCCGATGCGCCCCGGCAACACCTTGCGCAGGCAGCAGTGGGACGCCATCTGGGACGACCTGGTCGAGCTCATGAAGGACGGCGTCCAGAAGAACCGGATCGACACCGTCCGCGACGAGCACACGCCTGAGGCGATGGGTCGGCCGCCGCGCCAGGACGACCACGGTGGGGAGGTCTACGTCTATCGCCGCAACGGCCAGCCCTGTCTGGTCTGCGGCACGAGCGTACGCACCACCGAGCTGCAGCAGCGCAACCTGTTCTGGTGTCCGAAGTGCCAGCGCACCTACCGGCCCCGGACGACCGTGAAGAAGTAGCCCGCACTACTCTCCGACCTGCGCGAACGTCCACGCAGCCCCCACCTCGAGACCTAGAGTGAGGCCATGTCGAGCCATGCCTTCGCAGACCGCTTGCGGAGCAACGCGATCCGCCGCAGGTTCCGTGACCCGGAGCTGCGGACGGTGCTGTGGCTCGGGCTGCTCACCATCTTCCTGACCGTCCTCGCGGCGGCTCAGACGGGCTGGCTGCAGGTGGTCCCGGTGGCGGTCCTGACGGTGCCGCTGCTGCTCGGCGCGGTGCTGCTCGGGCCGCGTACGCTGGGCTGGTTCGTCGTCTTCGTGATGGTGATGATCGTGGTCGCCGCCAGCCGGGTGACACTGTCCGACCGCGATGCTGCCGCCATCGTCGTGCACTTCCTGCTCGGCTTCATCGTGCTGTACGTCGCGATGAAGCGCAGTGATCTCGGAGTGGGCGGGCTGAGCAACGAGCGCCTGCTGCTCGACCTGACGACCAGGCTCGATCAGGGAGCGATTCCGCCGATGCCTCCCGGCTGGCTCGCCGATTCCGCGGTCCTGCCGGCCGGCGGCACCAAGTTCGCCGGCGACCTCGTCGTCGCCGTGCGCGTGGACAACCGGCTCGAGGTGGTCGTCGTCGACGTCTCCGGCAAGGGGGTGCGTGCCGGCACCCGGGCGCTCCAGCTCTCCGGAGCGTTCGGCGGCCTCCTCGGTGCGCTGCCACCGAGCGAGTTCCTGCCCGCTGCCAACCGTTACCTGCTCCGCCAGGACTGGGCGGAGGGCTTCGCGACCGCGGTCTACCTCTCGATCGACCTCACCAGCGGTGCCTACGAGATCCGCACGGCCGGCCACCCGCCCGCGCTCGTACGCCGCGCCTCCACCGGCCGCTGGGAGGAGGCCGAGAGCAACGGCCCGGTGCTGGGACTCATCGACGACGTCGACTTCGACGCCTGCGAGGGCGTGCTCGGGGTCGGTGACATGGTGATGCTCTACACCGACGGTGTCGTGGAGGCGCGGGGCGTCGACCTGGAGCACGGCATCGGCAACCTGGTCGCCACCGCCGACCATCTCGCCGTCACCGGCCGAGGTGGGGGAGCGCGCCGCCTGCTCGAAGGACTGAGCGCCAGCTCCGACGATCGAGCCCTCGTCGCGGTCGGGAGACGGTGACGAAAACCGGTGAGTAGGGGAGCCGGTTACAGGTGTGAGCCAGATCTATGGCAGGATTTCGCGGGTCACGAGGGCGCTGGCTCTCGCGTGCGCGGATGTAGCTCAATGGTAGAGCCTCAGTCTTCCAAACTGATTACGCGGGTTCGATTCCCGTCATCCGCTCCAAGTGCCATTCCCGCTGATTGGGGAGGGGCCCTTGACGGGGCGTAGCGTAGTGGCTAGCGCGCCTGCTTTGGGAGCAGGAGACCGCAGGTTCGAGTCCTGTCGCCCCGACATCTCGCCTGAAAATCCATACAGCCCCTGCACGCGACATCATTCTCAGAAACAAACGACAGGAGACACCCTGTGAAGAGCGCCGTCGAGACGTTGAGCCCGACCCGGGCCAAGCTGACCGTCGAGGTGCCCTTCGAGGAGCTCAAGCCGAGCCTCGACGCGGCGTACAAGCAGATCGCCCAGCAGATCAACGTCCCCGGCTTCCGCCGCGGCAAGGTCCCGCCCCAGGTGATCGACAAGCAGGTGGGCCGCGGTGCGGTGCTCTCCGAGGCGGTCAACAACGTCCTCCCGCAGAAGTACTTCGACGCCCTCCAGGAGAACTCGCTCGAGCCGCTCGCGCAGCCCGAGATCGAGGTCACCAAGCTCGAGGACAACGAGGCGCTGGAGTTCACCGCCGAGGTCGACGTCAAGCCCGAGATCACCCTGCCCGACTACGAGGGCATCGAGGCCAAGGTCGACGACATCGAGCTCACCGACGCTGACGTCGAGGAGCAGATCCAGGCGATGCGCGAGCGCTTCGGCACCCTCAAGGACGTCGAGCGCGCCGCCGCCGACGGTGACTTCGTGGTCATCGACCTGAAGGCCACCAAGGACGGCGAGGACGTCGACGGCGCCGAGGCCGTCGGGATGAGCTACCAGGTCGGCAAGGGCGGCATGCTCGACGGCCTGGACGAGGCCATCATCGGTCTGTCCGCCGGCGAGTCCAAGGACTTCAAGAGCACCCTCGTGGGCGGTGAGCTGATCGGCCAGGAGGTCGACGTCAACGTCACCGTCAACCAGGTGCAGGAGCAGGAGCTCCCCGAGTACGACGACGACTTCGCGCAGCTCGCCAGCGAGTTCGACACCGTCAAGGAGCTCGAGGAGGACGTCCGCACCCGCCTCGGCAACGGCAAGCGCCTCGAGCAGGCCGCCGCCGCCCGTGACGCCGTGCTGGAGGCTCTCCTGGAGAAGGTCGAGGTGCCGCTGCCCGAGGCCATCGTCACCGAGGAGCTCAACGCCCGTCGCCAGGGCATCGAGCAGCAGCTCGGCTTCGCCGGCCTGACCTTCGACAAGTACCTCGAGGACGAGGGCCAGACGATCGAGGAGTTCGAGGCCGACCTCGAGCGCCGCGTCCGTGACGCCGTCGCCGCTCAGCTGATCCTCGACCAGATCGCCAAGGAGAAGGAGATCGGGGTCGAGCAGCAGGAGCTGACCGAGCACATGATGCGCCGTGCGCAGCAGTCCGGCCAGGACCCGCAGGAGTTCGTCAACCACATGCTCGAGCACAACCACGTGCCCGAGCTGGTCCAGGAGATCCTGCGCGGCAAGGCGCTGGCCCAGCTGGTCGAGGCCGCCAAGGTCACCGACGAGTCCGGCAACCACGTCGAGCTGAAGAACCTCCGCCCCGACGGCACCATCGGCGAGGACGAGCCGGAGGCCGAGGACGAGACCCCGGTCAACGCGCCCGACGAGCTCGTCTCCAAGGACTGACCTTCCAGTCGTACGCGACGGCGCCCCTGCCTCACGGCAGGGGCGCTGTTGATTTCGTCGTTCTGACGGCTGGCTTCACTGGGCGTCGTAGTTGTCCGTCGGGTCGCCGGAGACCTCCAGGTGCTTGGCCGCGCAGTCGGTCTTCGACAGGCCGTGCTCGACGCACCACTCCAGCGCCGGCCCTGAGGTGTCGCTGGGAGAAGGCACGACCACGGCGTACATCCCCGCCTTCACGTACGAGCTCGGCCATTCGCCGGTGTCGAGGAGCAGTACGTCGGGGTGGTCGGTCTTGAGCTGCTGGTAGCGGCTCAGCGCCTCGTGCCAGTCGGCGTCACCGCCGTCGCCGGCACCCACGGCCGCGAGCTGCGGGATCCAGGCGCCGATGAGCTTGCTGGCCGCCTCGGTGTCGAGGCGGGAGATGCGGAGCAGCTGGTGCTCGGGGGGCGCGCCCGGGTCTACGGAGGGCTTGCCGGAAGGTCGGGTGACGGACGGGCTCGTCGAGGGGTCCGCCTCCGAGCGCACCGGGCTGGGCCCGTCCTTGCCGATGACGAACCCGAGCACCCCGGCGACGAGCACCAGCACCGCGATCATCACCAGGATCGGGGTGGTGCGACCGTGGCGTCGCGCCGGTGGCGGCGGAGCGTCGTCGAAGAAGAACCCGCGCGTGCTGCGGTGCAGGGTCGCCTCGTCGCCGATCTCGTCCACGAAGAGGGGACGGTGCTGCTCCGGAGGGGCCAGGAGCGGTGCGCCGCAGGCGATGCAGTAGATGGCGCCGGGCAACAGGGGATCGCCGCACGACGGACACGAATCCTTCTCGTCGCTCACCGGCCCGACACCCCCTTCCCTATCCGACGGTAACCCGAGAAGGCCGCCATCGTCACGCAACACCAGTAACAACAGCATCACAGACACCAGAAGTGCGAGTGAACGCAAACGTACGGATCGTGGGTCCGCTCATGTGATCTGAGACACAGACAGGCCGCTCGGTCGGCACAGGTGAGGCTGTCGCTGCTCCGGAGGCCCTACTCTTCCAGAGTGACCAGTCCTGAGACTGTACGAGCCGTGGTCCTCAATGTCGAGGACGTCCCGGTGGACCCCGACGCGGGGGAGCAGCTCGACCGCGGCCAGGGAAAGGTGGCCGGCCTGGTCGGCCTGGCCAAGCTCGCCTGGCGGATCACCGCCTTCGCGCGGCGCCCGTTCGCGGCGCCGTTCGCGCTCGCGACGCCGATCATCCGCGGCGTCGTCAACACCGACTCCGCACCGGCCGTCGCGGTCCGCCACGACGGCCGGATGGTCAGCCCGCGGGAGTGGGCGGCCGCTCAGCAGCACACCGCGACGAATCCTCGCATCCTCGTCCTGGTCCCGCCGGCCGGCAAGGACGAGACCGTCTGGATCGAGGGCTCCCAGGCCACCGGCGCGACGTACGCCGACCGGCTCGCCGAGCTGCTCGGCTGGATGCCGCTGCACATGCACGTGACGGCGGGCAGCTCGTCGGTCCCCGCCGCGGTGGCGCTCAGCAGCCGGATCCAGGAGTGCGTCGCCGCGCTCCCCGGCAGGCCC
>NZ_JBHVKN010000251.1:0-6590 GCF_042798075.1 Nocardioides sp. NPDC057772 | reverse complement strand
GTCTGGATCGCCTCCTCGAAGGCGGCGGCGATCGCGCTCCGGGTGGCCGAAGGCTCGATGACCTCATCCACGACACCGATCTCGACGGCCTTGTCGACCCCGCCGGCGAGCCGCTCGTGCTCGGCCGCGAGCTCCGCCTCGACCTGAGGGCGGAGGTCGGGCGCGACCTCCGCGAGCTTGCGGCGGTGCAGGATACGGATCGCGGCGACGGGGCCCATGACGGCGACCTCGGCCCCCGGCCAGGCGAAGACCTTGGTCGCGCCGAGGGAGCGGGCGTTCATGGCGATGTAGGCGCCGCCGTAGGTCTTGCGGGTCACCAGGGTGACCCGGGGGACCACGCACTCGCCGAAGGCGTGCAGAAGCTTGGCGCCGCGGCGGACGACCCCGTCCCACTCCTGGCCGACGCCCGGCAAGTAGCCGGGGACGTCGACGACGACGATCAGCGGAACGCCGAGGGAGTCGCAGAGACGTACGAACCGGGAGGCCTTCTCCGCGGAGAGGGAGTCGAGGCAGCCGCCGAGCCGCAGCGGGTTGTTGGCGACGACACCGACGGTGCGGCCGCCGAAGCGCCCCAGGGCGGTGACGATGTTGGGCGCCCAGCGAGCGTGCAGCTCCTGGGTGGTGCCCTCGTCGAGGATGTTCTCGACCAGGGGGTGTACGTCGTAGGCGCGCTTCTTCGACTCCGGCAACTGCTCGGCGAGGTCCTTGTCCTCGACGGAGGCGACGTCCAGGCCACCCTGGGAGCCGAGGAGGGAGGTGACCGTGCGGGCCTTGTCGAGCGCTTCGCGCTCGGACTCGGTGAGGATGTGGACGACACCGGAGCGGCGGCCGTGCGGCTCGGGGCCGCCGAGGCGCAGCATGTCGACGTCCTCGCCGGTGACGGACCGTACGACGTCCGGGCCGGTGACGAAGATGCGGCCCTCGGGGCCGAGGATGACGACGTCGGTCAGGGCCGGACCGTAGGCCGCGCCGCCGGCAGCCGGGCCGAGGACGACGGAGATCTGCGGGATCTTGCCGCTGGCCTGGGTCATCGCGTGGAAGATGCGACCGACCGCGTGCAGGGAGAGCACACCCTCGGCCAGACGGGCCCCGCCCGAGTGCCACAGGCCGATGATCGGGATGCCGTCGGTCATCGCCCGGTGGTAGGCGTCGACCACCACCCGGCAGCCGAGGTCACCCATCGCGCCGCCCATGACGGTGGCGTCGGAGCAGAAGGCGACCGCGCGGGTGCCGTCCACCTCGCCGACGGCGGCCAGCATGCCGGAATCGTCGTCGGGGGAGATGAGCTTGACGGTGTCCTCGTCGAAGAGCGCCTTCAGACGGGTCAGCGGGTTGCGCGGGTCCTGGTCGCGAGGAAGCTTCTGCTTCGCCGCGGGGACCGGTGCAGGCGCCGTGATCGTCATCAGATGCTTCCGTAGACGACCGCGACGTTCGCGCCACCGAAGCCGAAGGAGTTGTTGAGGGCCGCGATGTCGCCGACCGGCAGGTCCCGCGCCTTGGTGGCGATGTCGAGCTCGACCGCCGGGTCGAGGTTGTCGAGGTTGATCGTCGGCGGCGACTGACGGTGGTGGATCGCCAGCACGGTCGCGACGGTCTCGAGGGCTCCGGCTCCACCGAGGAGGTGGCCGGTCATCGACTTGGTCGAGGTGACCACGACGTTCTCGACGTGCTTGCCGAGGGTGGCGTGGAGCATCAGGCCCTCGGCGATGTCGCCCTGCGGGGTCGAGGTCGCGTGGGCGTTGACGTGGGCGATCGTGCTCGGGTCGATGTCGCCGTCCTCCAGCGCGCGCCGGATGGCACGGCTGCCGCCGCGACCCTCCGGGTCGGGCTGGGCGATGTCGTGGGCGTCGGCGGTCACGCCGGCGCCGAGAACCTCGGCGTAGATCCGGGCGCCACGGGCCTGGGCGTGCTCGAGGGACTCGAGCACGACGATGCCGGCACCCTCACCGAGGACGAAGCCGTCGCGGCCGGTGTCCCAAGGACGGCTGACCGCGGTCGGGTCGCCCCCGTCGGGGCCGGACGCGGTCTTGGACAGGGCCATCATGTTGGCGAACGCGGCGATCGGCAGCGGGTGGATCGCTGCCTCGGTGCCACCGGCGAGCACGACGTCGGCGCGTCCCAGACGGATCTGGTCAGCGGCCAGGGCGATCGCCTCGGAGCCGGAGGCGCAGGCAGAGATCGGGGTCTGAGCCGCGGCGCGGGCGCCGTAGGTCAGGGAGATGTTGGCGGCCGAGGCGTTGGCCATCAGCATCGGGACAGCCAGCGGGCTGACCCGGCGCGGCCCCTTGGCCAGAAGCGTGTCGTAGTTGTCGAGCAGGGTGGTCACGCCGCCGATACCGGTGGCGACGGCGACGCCGAGGCGCTCACCGTCGAGGCCTGCCTCGGTGGCGGTGCCTTCGAAGCCGGCGTCCTTCCAGGCCTCGGCCGCGGCGACCACGGCGAACTGCGCGGAGCGGTCCAGGCGCCTGGCCTTGACCCTCTCCAGAACCTCGGACGGCTCGACCGCGACGCGGCCGGCGATGCGTACGGGAAGGTCTTGTGCCCACTCCTCGGTGAGCTCGCGGATGCCGGAGCGGCCGGCGATCAAGGCATCCCAGGTGGTGGCTACATCTCCGCCGACAGGGTTGGTGGTGCCCAATCCGGTGACGACGACTCGGGTGCGGCTGCTCATGTGGTCTCCGTGGGGTGTGTGGCGCGTTGGGATCAGGTGAGGAAGGTCCGGCGGCTCGGCCTGGGAGGGTTGGCCGAGCCGCCGGGGCGCGTCAGGCGTTCGCGGAAGCCTTCTCGATGAAGCTCACCGCGTCGCCAACGGTCTTGAGGTTCTTGACCTCCTCGTCGGGGATGGATACGCCGAACTTCTCCTCGGCAGCGACGACGACCTCGACCATGGACAGCGAGTCGACGTCGAGGTCGTCGACGAAGGACTTGTCGAGCTGAACGTCGGCGACATCGATGCCGGCGACCTCGTTGACGATCTCGGCGAGGTCGGAGCGGATCTCTTCGGTGGTGGCCATGTGTGGTGCTTCCTCTCGGATTTTCTTTGTGGTGAAACTCTGGATGGTGCGGGACTAGGGAAGGACGACGACCTGGGCGGCGTAGACCAGCCCGGCGCCGAATGCGATGAGCAGAGCGGTGTCGCCCGACTGAGCCTGCCCCTCTTCGATCATCCGCTCAAGGGCGAGCGGGACCGAGGCGGCCGAGGTGTTGCCCATGGTCGCGATGTCACGCGCGATCTTGACCGTCTCCGGCAGCTTCATGGAGCGGGCCAGGGCGTCGACGATGCGCATGTTGGCCTGGTGAGGCACGAAACAGTCGAGCTCGTCGGCGGTGATGCCGGCCTTCTCGAGCGCCTCCTGGCCGACCTTGGCCATCGCGAAGGACGCCCACCGGAAGACGGGATTGCCCTCCATCGTCAGCCAGGGCGTCTCCTTGGCCTCGTTTGCCTCGAACCAGTCGGGCGTCTGGATCAGCTCGGCCTTGTCACCGGAGGACCCCCATACGACCGGACCGATCCCGGGCTCCTCGCTCGGGCCGACGACCGCAGCGCCCGCGCCGTCAGCGAAGATGAAGGCGGTGCCGCGGTCGTGCGGGTTGGTGATGTCGGAGAGGCGCTCGACGCCGATGACGAGTACGTGACGGGCGCTGCCGCCGCGGATGAAGTCGTTGGCCATCGCGATGCCGTGGCAGAAGCCCGCGCAGGCGGCCGAGACGTCGAAGGCGGCCGGGTTGTTCGCGCCGAGCTCGTCGGCGATCAGTGCGGCGACGGCGGGGGTCTGGCGCATGTGGCTGACGGTGGCGACGATGACGCAGTCGATCTGGTCGATGCTGATCTTGGCCTGGTCGAGCGCCTTGCGGGAGGCGGCGACCGACATCATCTGTACGGTCTCCTCGTCGTTCGCCCAGCGGCGCTCGACGATGCCGGAGCGGGTGCGGATCCACTCGTCGGAGGAGTCGATGAGGTCGACGATCTCGCTGTTGGGGATCACCCGGCTCGGGCGGTAGCCGCCCACGCCGAGGATGCGGGCGTGCGGGGCACCTGTAGGGGCTGAGATCACGAGTGGTGGACTCCCGTCGGGTGCAGGCGGAGCAGGGGCTGACCGGGGGAGACCAGGTCGCCGTCCTCGACCAGCCACTCGATGACCTCGCCGCCGTGGGCCGAGGTGATCGCGATCGTGTCGCGGAGGCTGGCGATGGCACCGATCTCGGTGCCGGCCGGGATGAGGTCGAGCCCGGACACCTGCTCGGAGAGCTTGAAGGTGCCCTTGGCCGGGGCGACGACCATGCGCCAGGTCGGCGTGGTCTCGATCGGGTTGGCCTCGCCGTGCTTCTCGACGAACGCGCGAGCGTCCTCGAGCTGGTCGGGCGTCTTCAGGGCGAAGGTCTCGACGCCCTTGAGGGCACGCTTGGCGATGCCGGTCAGGGTGCCGGCCGGCGGCATCTCCAAGATGCCGGTCACGCCGATGTCGGACATGGTGTCGAGGCAGAGGTCCCAGCGCACGGGATTGGCGATCTGGCCGACGATGCGGTCCAGGGCCTGGGCGCCGTCGTGGACGATCTGGCCGTCCTTGTTGCTGATCAGGCGCGTACGCGGGTCGTGGGTCGAGACGCTCTGGGCCAGCCGGGCGAGGTGGCCGACGGCGGGCTCCATGTGCTTGGTGTGGAAGGCGCCGGCGACGCTGAGCGGCATCAGCCGTGCCTTGGCGGGCGGCTCGGCGGCGAAGGCCTCGAGCTGCTCGAGCGTGCCCGCGGCGACGATCTGGCCGGGGCCGTTGTCGTTGGCGGGGGTGAGGCCGTGCTTCTCGATCGCGGCCAAAACCTCCTCGCGGTCTCCGCCGAGGACTGCGGTCATCCCGGTCGGCGTCTTCGCGGCGGCCTCGGCCATGGCCTTGCCTCGCTCACGGACGAGCACCATCGCCTGCTCGGCGCTGATCGCGCGAGCGCCGGCGGCGGCGGTGATCTCACCGACGCTGTGGCCGGCAACGGCGCCGATCTTGGCGAAGGCGTCCGCAGGCTGCGGGAAGAGCTGCAGCGCGGCGACCAGGCCGGTGGCGACCAGCAGCGGCTGGGCGATCTCGGTGGCGCGGATGGTCTCGGCATCGGCATTGGTGCCGTAGTCGATCAGGTCGATGCCTGCGACGGTTGAGAGCCACTCCATACGAGCGGCGAAAGCGGGGTCCTCCAGCCATGGGGTGAGGAATCCTGGTGTCTGAGCACCTTGTCCTGGGGCGACAATGACGAGCACGGAACGATGGTCCCGTCTGGAGGGGTCCTGGTTCACCTTCGGCAGCGACGATATCTGTCAGGCAAGCTTGTAGGGGTTCTACAATTCACGCCCACACCAGGGTTAATGGTCCTGTTGCCTGCCGAGGATCAGCGCGACCTGCAGCGCAAGAGCGTCGCGGGAGTCGGTCGGAGTGAATCCGGTGAGCTCGGCGACCTGCTTGAGGCGGTAGCGCACCGTGTTGGGGTGCACGAACAGGGTGCGTCCGGTCGCCTCGAGGCCGCCTCCGGCGGCGAAGTACGCAGCCAGCGTCTCGATCAGGGTGCTGCGAGCCTCCACCAGCGGCTGGTAGAGATGCTCGATCAGGTAGCGGTGGGCCCAGGCGTCGCCGGCCAGGGCGCGCTCGGGCAGGAACGACTGGCTCCGCGCCGGTCGCGGCGCGTCCGGCCAGCCGGGCGCGGCCCGGTAGGCCGAGAGGGCGGCACGCGCCGACTCGGCGGCGGTGGCGAGCCCCTTCGCCAAAGGTCCGACCACGACGGGGCCGTCGGCGAAGAGGTCGGCGATGTGCTCGGCGGCCTCCAGCGGGTCCTCGATGCCGCCGAGGAGGGCGACGAGCCGGTCACCCTGGACCGCGCACAGGGTGTGCATGTCGTGGACGCGGGCGCGGCGGCGTACCTCTTCCAAGGCGGCGTCGAGGCCGATGCCCTCGGGTGCGTGGCCCAGCACGGCGCACAGCTGCAGGTCGGCGTCCCAGCCGAGCGCGCTGGCCCGGGAGAGGACGACCTCGTCGGTCTCGGCGCGCAGGACCGCGTCGACGACGAGCGCCTCGAGCCGCGCGTCCCAGGCGCCGCGCTGCTCGGCGGCGCGGGCGTAGACCTCGGCGGTGGCGAAGGCGACCTCGCGGGCGTAGCGGCCGATCGCCTCGTGGACGTCGGCGGCGTCCTCGGGACCGAGAAGGTCATCGATGTTGGCCTCGACCACCTCGATCGAGAGCCGCACCAGGTCGACGGTCTGCTGGAGCGTGATGATGCCGGTCAGGGCTCGGGGCGCGACGCCGAACATGGAGGCGGCCAGGTCCGGCTTGGCGGTGTCTGCGGAGGCGCCGCCGGCGTACCAACCGACGAACTCCTTGATGCCTGCCTGGACGATCAGGCCGACCAGGGAGCGGTTCTTCGCGGAGAGATCCTTGAACCACGGCATCGCGTCGTCCATACGCGACGTCGCGGCCGTCGCCAGCCGGCCGGTGGCACGCCGCAACGCCTGTGCGGTGCGCTGGCGGGTGGGCGGGATCACTGCGGTCACGTTGTCCATTCTTGCGCTTAGTACATCTCATGACATGCCGAGTCGGCGCATCCGACCCCTCTGGCTC
>NZ_JBHVKN010000250.1:0-6669 GCF_042798075.1 Nocardioides sp. NPDC057772 | reverse complement strand
GCCTTCGGACGCGTACGCCGCAGAGATCAGTGCACACCGGCCATCAGCTTGCGGATGGGCCGGTTGCCGATGAGCAGCAGGACGCCGACCACGACGGAGGCGAGGCCGACCCACCAGAAGAAGCCGCTGTCGTTCGAGACGTCGTAGAACTCGGCCAGGCGACCGGACATCGCGGTGCCGAGCGCGACCGAGAGGAAGAACAGCGCCATCATCTGGGTCTGGAACCGAGCCGGGGCGAGCTTGGTGGCCAGCGAGAGACCGACCGGGGAGAGCAGCAGCTCGGCGAGGGTGAAGAGCAGCAGGATGAACGCGAGGCCGATCAGCGGCACCGAGTGAGCACCGCTCGGCATCAGCAGGAACGCCCAGAACGCCAGCCCCATCAGGATCGTGCCGAGACCGAACTTCACCGGCGTCGAGGGCTGACGGGAGCCGAGCTTGGTCCACAGGGCGGCGAAGACGCCGGCGAGCAGGATGATGAAGACCGGGTTGATCGAGTTGACCCAGGAGACCGGCATCTCCCAGCCGAAGATGTCGCGGTCCAGGCGCTGGTCGGAGTAGACCACCATGACGGTGAACTGCTGCTGGTAGAGCGACCAGAAGACCGCAGAGGCGATGAACAGAGGCACCATCGCCCACACCCGGCTGCGCTCGACGGAGGAGATCACGCGGCTGGAGAGGATGACCGCGAAGAGCACGACCGCGGCGACGATGCTGATGCCGATCACGATGTTGGCCAAGCGCGGCGCGGTGATCACGCCGGTCAGGCACAGCACCACGATGAGCGCCACCGCCGCGCCGGCGATCCCGATCCAGCGGCCGCGCTCGGCAGCGGGGAGCGGGTTGGGTACGACGCGGCTGGCGGCGGGAAGCCGGCGCCTGCCCAGCGTGTACTGGATCAGACCGAGGATCATCCCGACCGCGGCGAGACCGAAGCCGACGTGGAAGCCCCACTGCTTCTGCAGCAGACCGGTCAGCAGCGGGCCGACCAGGGCACCCAGGTTGATGCCCAGGTAGAAGAGGGAGAAGCCGGCGTCGCGGCGCTCGTCATCGGCGGCGTACAGGGTGCCGACGAGGGAGGACGCGTTGGCCTTCACGCCGCCCGAGCCGAGCGCGATCAGGACCAGCCCGACGCCGACACCGGCGATCCCGGGGATCAGCGCGAGGCCGAGGTGGCCGAGGACGACGAGGCAGGCGGAGTAGAAGAGCGTACGCTCCGCTCCGAGCAGGCGGTCGGCGATCCAGGCGGCGATGATGGTCGAGAGGTAGACCGCGCCGCCGTACGCCCCGACGATCCCGAGCGCGACCGTCTCGCTGATCCCGAGACCGCCCTGGGCCGCGGAGTAGTAGAGGTAGATCGCCAGGATGCCCTGCATGCCGTAGAAGCTGAACCGCTCCCACAGTTCGACGCCGAACAGGTTGGCCAGTACGCGTGGCTGGCCCAGGAAAGACCGCTCGCCGGGATCGCCCGCGGTGGTCTCACTGTGCAGTTGTGTCATTACTTCAGGCTCACCCCACGGCCGTCTCCTGCCCAAATCGGGACGGCCCGGTCGGGTCGATTTGGATCGACGTTGTGGCGTTTGCCACGCCGCTTCCGCTGGGTCCTTGTGTCTCCCTCCGGGGGAGAGAGAAGGATGGATCGCATGAGCGAGCCGCTGCTGTCCATCGGGACCTTCTCGCGCGCCGCCAGCCTCTCCATCAAGACGCTGCGCGCCTACCACGACCGAGGCCTGCTCGTCCCGGCGGAGGTCGATCCGGAGACCGGCTTTCGTCGGTACGCCGCGGGGCAGCTGGCCGATGCCACCATCATCCGCCGGCTTCGTGACCTGGAGGTCCCGCTCGTCGACGTCGCTGCGATCCTGGCCGCGCGCGACCCCGAGGTCACCGCCGCGACCCTCGCCAGGCATGCCGACCGGATGCACGAGCGCGCCCGGCAGGTCGAGAAGATCGTCGAGGACCTGTACGCCGCTCCCCCTGCCTCCTGGACCCCGCCGCGACTCGTCGAACTCCCCGCCACGACCGCGGTCGGGGTGACCGGCATCGTCCGCGACGGCGCCTATGACGGCTTCCTCGGGCCGGCGTTCGAGCGGCTCGAGCAGGCGTGCCAGTCCGGTCGGATCGAGATAACTGGGCCGGCGTCGGCGCTCTATGACGCCGAGTTCGTCGACGACGCGGAGCAGCAGGTCACAGCGTACTTTCCGGTTAGGGCGGACGTCGCTCCCGAGGGCGCCGTACTGCTGCGACTGCCGCCGGTCACCGCTGCGGTCGCCACCCATGCCGGCAGCTACGAGACCCTGCCCGAGACCTACGGTCTCCTCGGCGCCTGGGTCGCGCACCACGGCACCCCGACCGGGCAACCGCTCCGCGAGGCGTACGTCGTCAACGTCTCCGACGGCGCCCTGCCGTCGGCCTACCAGACTGACATCGTCTGGCCGCTCACCCCTCGAAAGGACCCCGCATGACCCTGACTCTCGGCGCGATCACCTTCGACTGCTCCGACGCGCTTCGCACCGCCACCTTCTGGGCCGCCGCGCTCGACCGCCCGCTCGACGAGGGAAGCACCGAGGAGTTCAGCTCCATCGGTCTCAAAGAGCCCACCCCGGGCGTGGAGGCCTGGCTGTTCGCGCGCGTTCCCGAGGCACGCCAGGCCAAGAACCGCGCCCACCCCGACCTCATCGCCGCCGACCGCGCCGCGGAGGTCGCGCGCCTGATCGCGCTCGGCGCGAGCGTCGTCGCGGAGCACGACGAGTTCGGGATCCGATGGACCGTGCTGCGTGACGTCGAGGGCAACGAGTTCTGCGTCGCCAGCGGGCACTGATCCCCGCCGACCGTCAACGCGGCAGGATGGCGGCGTCGCGGTGCTCGACCAGCTCGGTGCGCTCGCGGGCGATGCGGTCCATGCCCCAGCGGCCGAGCGGCCCGAGCGCGGCGTTGAGGCTGCGGCCGTGCTCGGTCAGCGAGTACTCCACCCGCGGCGGCACCTCGGCATACACCTCCCGGTGCACGAGCCCGTCCTGCTCCATCTCGCGCAGGTGCTGGGTCAGCATCTTCTCGCTGACACCGGGCAGGCCTCGGCGGAGCTCTGCGAAGCGGCGTACGCCGTAGTTGTCGAGCTCCCACAGGATCAGCCCCTTCCACTTGCCGCTGACCACGTCGAGCGCGGCGTCGATGCCGCAGATGTAGGGACCGATCCGAGTCGATCTCGTCACGGGACTCTCCTCACTCACCTTTTGGTAAGTACCCCAGTAAATAGTGGGTACTCCCGCCATCGTACGCAAAGCCCCAGGATTGTCGTCATGAATCAATCTCTCACCCCCGTCACCGTCATCGGCCTCGGCCCCATGGGTCAGGCGATGGTCCACAGCCTGCTCGCCGCCGGGCATCCGGTGACCGTATGGAACCGCACGGCATCGCGAGCCGACGAGGTCGTCGCCGCCGGCGCCCAGCTGGCCGACTCGCCGGCGAAGGCCGTCGCCGCCAGCGACCTGGTCATCCTCAGCCTGACCGACTACCAGGCGATGTACGACGTGCTCGACTCCGCCACCTCCGAGCTGAAGGGACGCACCGTCGTCAACCTCAGCTCGGAGTCCCCGGACGGGACGCGTCGGGGTGCGGAGTGGGCGGCCTCGCACGGCGCCCACTTCCTCACCGGCGGCGTGATGGTCCCGGCCCCGATGGTCGGGACGCCTGATGCGTACGTCTACATCAGCGGCCCGGCCGACGTGCTCTCTTTGCACCAGGATGCGCTGGACCGCATCGGGTCCGTCCGCTACCTGGGTGAGGACCCCGGGCTCGCGCAGCTGATGTACCAGGCCAACCTGGACATCTTCCTCACCTCCCTCTCCTCGCTCCTCCACGCGGTGGCGCTGCTGGAGACGGGCGGCATCAAACCTTCGGCTGCTCTGCCCGAGCTCATGCAGACCCTCGCAGGCATCCCGCCGATGCTCGCCGCCGGCGAGGACCTCGGCGCCCAGCTCGACGCCGGCAAGCACCCCGGCCACCTGAGCACCATCACCATGATGGGCGCCACCGCCGACCACCTCGTCGAGGCCAGCGAGGCAGCCGGCATCGACACCGACCTCCCCCGCGCCGTCCAGGCCCACTACTCCTGGGCCCGCTCGCGCGGGTACGGTGCCGAGAACTGGTCGCGGATCATCGACGCCATCCGGCCGTACGTCTGAGGGGATCGCCGGCGCCTGGACCTCAGGCGCCGGCGATCAGCCATTCAGGCAGATCTCGAATCTTTGGAACCCGAGCATGACGCTCCTCGCCCCACGCGAACGACGTCTCGCACACCCAGTCCTCGAGATCCGAGCCCAGTCGCCAGAGCGCATTCACCAACTCGGCCGGATCGTGAAGGTCCTCCGAGCGCCCCAATCGCCAGCCAGAACGCTCGTTCGTGGGCAGATACGTGACGTACGCCCACACGTACTCGTGCCCGTCCTCGGGATACGTCCAAGGCTGTTCCCAATGCCCTCGGAGCGAGTTGTTGTACTCCGTACCGACCACGACCGCGACCGTGACATCGGGGATCTCCTGCTCCACCAGCGCGCTGTGGATCAGCGGCCGAACGACCTGGTCTCGAAGCTTGCTCACGAACGAGGTCCGACTCATACCACGCCTCCTTCGACGGCTGGGCTCGGGACGGCCATCGTCACGTACGCCTTACGGTAGGTGCTACCCGTTTCTCGGGTCCGATGACATCCTTCATTCATGCCCCAGATCTGCCGACGCTGCGGTAGGGCGGTGAAGTCGAGCGCAACGAACTTCGAGACCGTCGAGCAGATGCATTACGTCTGCTTCCACTACGAGTTCGAGCACGGTGACATTGACGTCGATGAGGAATGCAACGCGGGCGGCTGCCCGTCAGCCTCGATCGGCGGAGGGCGGGACGCCGTGGTCGCGACTGCGCGCGAACTCGCGATGGAATCGGCGTCCGGTGCCCCTTGGCGCAACGCTGAGTTGCACGAATACCTCGAAGCCTTCGCGTCCTGGCTAGACGATTCTGGCGGCATCTATGCAGAGAACGGCGACATGCGCGTTGTCGGCAATGGCTGGGAGGTTGTGCGACACGGCCTCCGCACCGCCACAGGGTACGAATGACCGCCCTGAGATTGCCCGCAGACGTCGCTCGCTTCATGCAGGATATCGACGTCGAACAGGTATGGCTGACCGTCCTGCAGCCCAGCGAGGCCGCGACGTACGACGACGTCGCCCGCATTGCCGGCATCGAGCCGCTCGGGAAGGCGTGGATCGAGATCAGCCGGTCAGAGGCGCGGGCGCTCCTCTCCGGGCTCCTCCATCGGAGTCTCCCTTATCAGGCCGAACTCATGCCCCGTCACCGCGCCGATTGGCTCGCGGGCGAATTCATCGACGCCTTTGGCCCGTACGGCGGCCGCTTCGCCACGAACGGCGTCGACCGTGGCTGGACGCCGGCCACCGACTACGTCATGGACCGCGGTCTGGTTGTCATGAGCGAGATCGGCTCCGGGATCTTCTGGGTCGCCGACGAGGACTGACGACCGCCGCTCGCGGGCGCGACGCAATCCGTTAGTCGGTATCCGTTGCGCAGATGATCGTCACCTCGGATCGTCGCCGGTCTACCAAGATCCACGTCTGGTCCCAGGCGACGTCGAAGAACCACGGTGACCACGGCGCATCGCTGACAAAGAGCGTGAAGTCTTCGTAGCGGTCGCCAATGAGGTCCCGCTCCGCGCGGCGGGCGAGATCCTTCGCATCGCGATCTGTCCCTGGGTGACGTTTGTAAGCACCACCACGAGCGAGGGCCGCAGCCAGATCGCCCTCGAGGCGCAGGGCTCCACCTGCGACTGGCCAGAAGTCGGGCGGGCTGCCGATTGGGAATGGGGACGGCACGAGAACCTCGGGCAACGCTTGCTGGGCAGCGGTGCTCTCGAGAAGAGTCCGGAAGGTCTCGTGCAGCGCCAGATTGGTGTTCACATTGAACCAATCGCCGTTGTCACCCTCCCATCGAAATCGGCACACACGAACACCGCCGTTTACGTGCGTGGCAGCAAGGGCTCGCTGATACTCCTCGATCGCCCCGCCCTCGACGGCGACCTGAACGTACATCTCGGACACCTCCTCAGAATGACAGGTCGATCGGATGTCCACATCGACACGTCAACGACGCCACCACAACTTGCGGGGTGACGCGAGGTCGCCGTTGTCCACGGTGCGCTCGGGTGGCGTCGACCTGATCCCAGCATGAAACGCAATGGCACGCTTCGCGCGAGGTTGTCCGTCCCAACTTTCCAGCAGCAAGGCAATCCGGTCGCGCTGCTCTTCGTTCATGGGTTGCCACGTGGTGGCCGCGCGGACCTCGAGCCAATTCGAAACCTGGGCGCGACCGAGGCCTGCCAGCTCAGCATCCTGGTCCCCAGCGAGCCGGAGATCGGCCTCGACCTGATCCCATCCGCCGCACGAGCGGGCCAAAAGCCAGGCGGCACGACGATTCGACCGGCGTTCCGATGACCAAGCCTCCGACGCCACGGACGCCGGGACGCCGAGACGGCCAAGGGCACGCGCGGCGGCGGAGGACACCCGACCACTCGGATCCGTGAGAAACGCAGGCAGAAGGCCAAGTGCATTGTCTCTGCCAGCCCAGGTAACGACTCCTCGGACGGCAACCTCACGCACGCGGGGACGTGAACT
>NZ_JBHVKN010000249.1:0-6669 GCF_042798075.1 Nocardioides sp. NPDC057772 | reverse complement strand
GTCAGCCGCTGGTGACCCGAGACGCCAGCGGCTGACTTCTGTTTTGGCAGACTTGTGTGGCCCTCTGTGCGGCCCTCTTGGCTACGCGTCCGCGGTGTCTTCGCCGTGCGTACCCGGCCGCGGAGCCCAGGGCAGCTCCTTCCCCGCCCGCACCACGATCAGCCGGTCTCCTCGCGACAGCGTGCCGACGACCGGGTCGAAGTAGCGGAAGACCTTCTCGTCGCGTACGACCGCGATCACCTGGTCGGCGAGCTGCTGGGGCTGCTTGCCGACTTCGTTGACGAGAAGGTCGCGCTCGGCGACCTCCAGTCCGGTGCCGGAGTTGAGCAGGTCCTCCATCACCGTGCCCAGGGTCGGCGAGATGGTCGACAGACCCATCAGCCGGCCGACGGCGTCGGCGGAGGTGATCACCGAGTCGGCGCCGGACTGCTTCATCAGCGGCGCGTTCTCCCGCTCGCGGGCGGCGGCGACGATCCACGCCTCGGGGTTGATCTGCCGCACCGTCAAGATGGTGAGCACGTTGGAGTCGTCACGGTTGGTGGTGATGATGACCTGCTCGGCGTCCTTGACGCCCGCCCGCATCAGCACCTCGCGCCGGGTGGCGTCGCCGGTGACCACCGCGATCCCGTCGGAGTGGGCGTCCGAGCGGGCGACCGGGTCCGGGTCGACGACGACGAACTCCTCGGGGTTGGCACCGCTGCTGAGCAGCGTCTCCACGGCGCTGCGGCCTTTGGTGCCGTAGCCCACGACGACGATGTGCTGGGACATCTTCTTCCTCCAGCGAGCGACTCGGATGAGGTCACGGCCCTGCTTGGTGAGGACCTCGAGGGTGGTGCCGATCAGCAGCACCAGGAACGCGATGCGGGCCGGCGTGATGATGAACGCGTTGACCATCCGGGCGTGGTCGGCGACCGGCGCGATGTCGCCGTAGCCGGTCGTGCTCAGCGTCACCGTGGTGTAGTAGATCGCGTCCATCAGGCTGATCTGGCCCGTGGGATCGTTGTTGTCGGCGTAGGCGTCACGGTCGAGATAGACCAGGAGGACCGTGCCGATCAGGATCGCCAGGGCGGCCAGCAGCCGGCGCCCGAGCTGCCACCACGGCGACCGCACCGTCTCCGGGAGAGAGACCTGACCGGCATCTGCCCACTTCGGGGCGTACGCGCTTGTCTCGGACACGTCCCGACCCTATAGCCAAGCCTCTATCGTCTCTCGTATGAGTGCCTCCGACATCCGTCGTGTCACCAACCAGGCTCCGCCGCTGGCCGGCCACAACGTGGTCACCGGTGACGCCGCGCTCTCGGCGGCGGTCCTGCGGCATGCCGACGGGGAGACCCTCGACTCGCTCGCGCCGCTGGGCGCCGAGGCCGGCACGACCGATGCGCAGGAGCACGGCCGCCTCGCCAACCGTCACCACCCCGAGCTGGTCTCCTACGACCGCTACGGCAACCGCCTGGACGAGGTCGCCTTCCATCCATCGTGGCACTGGCTCATGGAGCGGGCCGTCGGCCATGGCCTCGCCGCGGCTCCGTGGGCACCGACCGGGGCCGGCTCTCAGACGGCCCACGCCCACGTGCGTCGCGCCGCCGGGTTCCTGGCCTGGTCCCAGACCGAGCCCGGCCACCTGTGCCCGATCTCGATGACGTACGCCGCGGTCCCCGCGCTGCGCGCCAGCGAGTCCCTGGCCGCGGAGTGGGTGCCGAGGCTCGCCTCCACGATCTACGACTTCGGCCTGCGCGATCCCGCCGAGAAGCTCGGCGCCCTGGCGGGCATGGGGATGACCGAGAAGCAGGGTGGCTCCGACGTACGCCAGAACATCACCGAGGCCCGTCCCGTGGGCGACGACGTCTACGAGCTGCACGGGCACAAGTGGTTCACCTCCGCCCCGATGAACGATGTCTTCCTGGTGCTGGCCCAGGCGCCGGAGGGGCTGACCTGCTTCCTGCTCCCCCGGGTCCTGCCCGGAGGCGACCACAATCGTGTGGACGTGGTCCGCCTGAAGGACAAGCTCGGCAACCGCTCCAACGCGAGCTCCGAGCTCGAGTTCCGCGGCACGACGGCCTACCGGCTCGGTGCTGAGGGGCGCGGCGTACGCACCATCATCGAGATGGTCGCCGCGACCCGCCTCGACTGCGTGCTGGGCTCGGCAGCACTGATGCGCCGCGCGGTGGCCGAGGCGAGCTGGCACGTCGCCCACCGCTCCGCCTTCGGCGGCGTCCTGGCCGACAAACCGCTGATGCAGAACGTGATCGCCGACCTGGCCGTCGAGTCCGAGGCCGCCACCGCCCTGGCGATGCGTCTGGCCGCCGCGGTCGACCGGCCGGACGACCAGCACGAGCGGGCGCTGCGCCGCATCGGTCTGCCGCTGGCGAAGTTCTGGGTCTGCAAGCGCACGCCCGCCCACGTCGCCGAGGCGCTGGAATGCCTGGGCGGGAACGGCTACGTCGAGGAGTCGGTGATGCCGCTGCTCTTCCGCGAGTCCCCGCTCAACTCGGTCTGGGAGGGCTCCGGCAACGTCAACGCGCTCGACGTCCTGCGCGCGATCCAGCGCGAGCCCTCGGTCCTCGACGCCTGGATCACCGAGGTGGGCAGCGCCAAGGGCGCCGACCGACGCTACGACCGCGCGGTGGACTCCACGCTCGCCCTGCTCGGCGAGTCCATGGGCAGCCCGGACGAGCTCGAGCGGTCCGCTCGGCGCCTGGCCGGCGGCATGGCGACGCTCCTCCAGGGGAGCCTGCTGGTCCGCTACGCCCCCGACGAGGTGGCCGACATCTTCTGCGCCAGCCGGCTGTCTGGTCACGGCGGGACGTTCGGCATGCTCACCGGCGGCGATCAGAAGGCGGTCGTGCAGCGGGCGACCCCGACGCTCTAGTTCGCGGGCCCACAGACGACACGGCGGGCGCCGCGTCCCCGAGGAGACATGACGCCCGCCGCGTACGGACGGATCTCAGCCCTTCACGGACCCAGCGGTGAGCCCACGGACGAAGTAGCGCTGCAACGAGAAGAACACCAGCAGCGGAACCGTCATGGTGATGAACGCACCGGCGGTGAGCAGGTGCCACTCCTGGCCCTTGTCGCCGATCAGGTCACGCAGTGTGATCGTGACGACCTCGTTGTCGCCGGCGCCGAGGAAGATCAGCGCGACGAGGAGGTCGTTCCAGACCCAGAGGAACTGGAAGATCGCGAACGCGGCCAGCGCGGGCACCGACATCGGCACGATCAGCCTCCAGAACGTCTGGAAATGCGACGCCCCGTCGATCTCGGCCGACTCGATGATCTCATGCGGCAGGCTCGACATGTAGTTGCGCAGGATGTAGACCGCCAGCGGCATCCCGAACCCGGTGTGCGCCAGCCACACCGCGAGGAAGGTGCCGTTGAGGTCGTAGTCGCTGAACAGGCTGAGCAGCGGCACGAAAGCCACCTGCAAAGGCACCACCAACAGCCCGACGATCAGCATGAACAGCACGTTGCGCCCCCAGAACCGCATGAACGTGAACGCGTACGCGGCGAACGCAGCGATCATGATCGGCAGCACCGTCGCCGGGACGGAGACGACGATCGAGTTCACGAAGGCGTTGGCCATCCCGCTCTCGAGCACCTGGGAGTAGCTGTCGAGCGTCCACTGGGAGAACGGATCGGTGACGACCGTCCACCACCCCGACGTCTTGACGTCGGCCTCGTCACGGAAGGACGAGACCAGCAGCCCGAGGGTCGGGATGAACCAGAGGACGCACAGCAGGACGATGGCGACGCGGACCGCGAGGCCGCCCATGGTCAACCCCCTCATCAGCGTGCCTCCTGCTTCTTGAACTGGCGCATCTGGTAGATCATCACCGGGATCACGGCGATCATCAGGACGACCACGACCGCCGCGGCCCGACCGGAGTCACCGAACTCGAAGAGCTCGACGAAGAAGGTGTTGGCCAGCACCGAGGTGCCGGACCGACCACCGGTCATGACGTAGACGATGTCGAAGACCTTCAGGACCAGGATGAGGATGGTCACGAAGACCACGATCACCGTCGGCCAGATCTGCGGCACGACGACCTTGAAGAAGATCTGGACCTCGCTGGCCCCGTCGATGCGCGCCGCCTCCACGGTGTCGTCGGGGACGCCCTTGATCGCCGAGGAGAGCAGCACCATCGCGAACCCCGCCTGGAGCCAGACCATGATGACGATCAGGAGCAGGTCGTTGAGGCTGCCGGTCTGGATCCGAAGCCAGGCGACCGGCTCGAACCCGAGGCTGGTCGAGATCGCCGAGAGGAGCCCGATCTGCTGGTCACCCTGCGCGAACCTGGTCGTGTAGATGAAACCCCAGATCGTGCTCGCCCCGACGAAGCTGATCGCCATCGGCATGAAGATGACCGACTTCGCGATCCGCTCCGGCAGCGCCTTGAGCCGGTCGGCCAGCACCGCCACGAGCAGGCCGACGATGACGCTGCCGGCCGGCACGATGAGGATCCAGAGCAGGTTGTTGAACAACGTGCCGAGGAACTCGTCGTCCTTGAACAGGTCGGTGTAGTTCTGGACGCCTACCCAGTTGATGCTGTTCTGATCGGCGAAGCTGTAGATCACCGTCAGCACGGCCGGGTAGATCAGGAACAGGGTGACCACCAGGATGGCGGGACCGATGAAGACGTACGGCTTGACCCGTCGCTCCCACTTCCCGGGAAGGAGGCCCGAGACGAAGTTGAGCACCCAGAAGAGGGCGGCGGTGCCGCCCACTCCCAGGACGATCGCGACCAGTCCGTTGATGATCTTCAGGAACGGATCATCGCTCATCCTCGCCAGCTCTCCTCGATAGCGTCGGCAGCCTCCTGAGCGCTCTTCTCACCTCCGACGTAGGCGTTCATCTCGCTCCAGAAGGTGCCGGCACCGACCTGCGCGGGCATCAGGTCCGAGCCGTCGAAGCGGAAGGTGTCGGCGTCCTGCAGCAGGGTCGCGATCTCTCCGAACATCGGGTCGGCGTACTGCGAGTTGTCGAACTCCGTGCTCGGCGAGAGCCAGCCACCGGCCTTGGCCCACTCGGCACCGAAGTCGGGCTTGGCGAAGTACTCCATCAGCTTCACCACGTCGGTGTCGTTGGTGAATGCGGTCGCCATGTCACCGGCGCCGAGCACCGGGGTGCCCTCGAAGCCGCCCTCCATGTCGCCCGGGAGCGCGAAGACGTTGACGTTGCCGGCCAGGTCCTGCTGGACCTCCTTCGGGAAGAAGGTGGTGATGAAGTTGGCCTGGCGGTGCATCTGGCAGCCCGGCGGGTTGCTGAACAGGGGCAGCGGCGAGTCGCCGAACGGCTCGCTCAGGGTGCCGTCTGCGCCGCCGCGTACGTTCTTCGGCTTGTTGATGATCTCGCCCATGGTCTCGATCGCCTGGACGATCTTCGGGTCGTTGAAGGGAACCTCGTGGGAGACCCAGTCGTCGTAGAACTCCGGTCCCTCCTGACGCAGGACGATCTCCTCGACCCAGTCGGTGTAGACCCAACCGGTGTCGGCGCCGGCCTCGGCGCCGAAGCACCACGGGGTCTGGCCCTTGGCGATGATGTCGTCCTGGAGCGACATCAGCTCGTCCCAGGTCGTCGGCGTCTTGTAGCCGGACTGCTCGAAGTTCTTCGGGGTCCAGACCAGCGACTTCATCGAGACGCGGATCGGGACGCCATAGGTCTTGTCGTCGATCTGGACCGAGTCCATCAGGCCCGGGATCATGGTGTCGTCGAGCGAGCCGACATCCATGAGGTCGTCGAGCGGGAGCGTGTCACCCGACTCGGTCAGGTCGCCGACCAGACCGGGCTGCGGGAAGAGCGCGATGTCGGGGGCATCGTTCCCGTTGACCTTGGTGCGGATCTCGGTCGTGAAGTCGGTGGACGGGGTGTAGGTGACCTTGATCCCCGTCTCGTCGGTGAACGTCTTGAGTGCCGCGTTGAGGCCCACGGCCTCGCCCTCGGGGATGGCACCGAGGATCTGGATGCTGCCGTCTCCCTCTTCGGTCTCGCCGGCATCGTTGCTGCCACCGCCGCCCGGCACCCCACAGCCGGTCACGGCGAGCAGACCTGCGACTACTGCTCCGATTTGCCACTTGCGCACGTGCATTGGAATTGCACCCTCCATCGTCGTTTGATCCACGGAGTCGTGCCACGCAGGCCGCGTCGGGTCCACGAGGCAGCGCCTCGTTATGTGATCTCCGTAACACTAGTCGCTACGGTCCATCGATGTCCCGGACAAATGGTCGAACATTCAGCCGAGAACGCGCAGGACCATACCTGTCAGATGCTCGAGTGCCTCGGCGACCCGCCAGCGCGGAGTGGCTCCGCAGGCCGACGTACGCCAGAATCAGCGCCCAAATGAACTATCCCCAGTCACCCCATCAGGGGCCCTATCACCAGCCTCCCCGCGACCCGCTGGCCGTGGCCGGCCGGCTGGCGGCCGCCATCTGCTCGATCCTGTTCTGGCTGATCGCGGCGATCGCCCTCATCGCTGCCGTGATCGGCATCTTCCGGGCCTTCAGCGGCGACCTGGCGTGGCGCACGGTCGGGATCTGGACCATCGCCGGCATCGGTTGCTACGCGTTCTCGTGGATCGTCGCCGCCCTCGGCCGGATCGGGCTCGACGACGAGCCGATCGGGTCCTGGCGCGTCGCGCCGTTCGAGCTGGCGCGGATCCTCTACCGCAACCGGTG
>NZ_JBHVKN010000248.1:0-6684 GCF_042798075.1 Nocardioides sp. NPDC057772 | reverse complement strand
GGCCGGCGTCGACGCCCAACTGCTCGAAGCTCAGCGGCCCGGCCGCGCGGACTCCCGGCCCGCGGGTCACCAGTGACAGCAGGTCCGCGCCGGGCGACACCGGCGCGGAGGAGAACGCCTGACGCGCAGGCGTGGGCGGGAGCGCCGGCAGCGCCTCGACCGTTCGCCCGGTCGCAGGCGCGAGGATCTCGCGGTAGAGCTCGAACTTCTCCGAGACCCGGCCGTCCTCGCCGACCGGGGCGTCGGAGTCGTAGCTGGTGACGGTGGGCTGGATCCGGCGACCGTCGTGGTTGGACCCGGCCCAGAGCCCGAAGTTGGTGCCGCCGTGGGCCATGTAGACGCTGACCGAGCCACCCAGGTCGACGATCTCGCGCAGCGTCGCGGCGGCGCTGGCGGGGGAGCGTACGTGGTGGTTCTCGCCCCAGTGGTCGAACCAGCCGTTCCAGAACTCGGCGCACAGGAACGGCTCGCCGGGACGTCGTGACGCCAGCATCGCGTGGGCCTCGGTGGCCCGGCTGCCAAAGGTGGCCGCGGCGAGGGTGCCGTCGACCATGCCGGCATCGAGCATGACCTCGGTGGGGCCGTCGGCGGTGTAGAGCAGCTCGGTGACCCCGCGGTCGAGGAGCGCCTGGCGCAGCCAGGCGAGATGGGCGGCGTCGTCGCCGTAGGAGCCGTACTCGTTCTCCACCTGCACGGCCACGACCGGCCCACCATGTGCAGCCTGCAGCGGAACCAGCCGGGGGAGCAGGACGTCGAGCCAGCCAGCGACCGCGTCCTGGTAGACCGGGTCGGTGCTGCGCGGCGCGCGGGTTCGGGCGGTCAGCCACGACGGCAACCCGCCGTTGGTCCACTCGGCGCAGATGTAGGGGCCGGGGCGCACGATCACGTCGAGCCCGAGGTCGCCGGCGACGGTGAGGAAGCGGGCCAGGTCACGAGGCCCGGTGAAGTCCGCAGATCCCTCGTCCGGCTCGTGGAAGTTCCAGGCGACGTAGGTGTCGATCGTGTTGAACCCGGTGGCGGCGACTCGCTGCAGCCGGTCCTCCCACAGGTCCGGGTGGATGCGGAAGTAGTGGATCGACCCGGACAGGATCCGGTGGGGGACGCCGTGCTTCAGGAACTCGCTGTCACGCCAGGTCAAAATGGGGCTCACCCGGCCGAGGTTATGACAACTTTTGCGCAGAACGTAGCCAAATCGCGCAAAACTCTGCATGATGGACGGACCTCGTCAGGCCCACCCCCACCCTCGGGAGTCACGATGCCGAAGCGTTTCCCCACCGCCCTCCTCGCGTCCGTGACGGCCTTCGCCGGCGTGGTCGCGATCGCGCCCGCAAGCCACGCCGCCCCCGCGGGCGGTTTCACCCTGACCTCGTCCGTCCTCAGCGTGCAGGTCGCCGAGGACTTCCCGGCCGTGCTCGGCTACCGGCACACCGCAGGCGGCGAGATCGGCGGCGCGGCCACGGTGCCCACCGACGTACGGATCAACGGCGTCGCGCGGACGGCGACCGTGACCGGCACCCAGGTCGACGCCAACACCGCGACCTACCGGCTGACCTTCGCCGACCTGCCCGGGGTCGTGCTCGACGCGAAGCTCGAGGTGGCCGGCGATGTCGTCACCTTCGCCGTGACCAAGGTGACCGACACCGCCGAGCACCGGGTCGGCACCCTCGACATCCCCGGACACGACCTCCTCTCGGTCAGCTCGGACCAGGCCGGCGCCACCGTGAGCACCGCGATCGTGAGCGCCGACCGCACCAAGAACGGCGACACCCACACCGAGGTGACCGCCGACCTGGCCACGACCGAGAAGCCGGTCGGATCGGCGTACGCCATCGTCGACACCGACCAGCTCGCCGCCGCCATCGAGACCAACTCCGTCTACGACCAGAGCAGCGGCGACGCGACCAACGAGCGCGGCCGGATCTGGCGCAAGGTCAGTGCCACCGACGACGGCCGCCGGGTCGGGCTGTGGAGCGGCCAGTGGACCTACCGTGCGACGGGCTCGCCCTACACCGAGGAGCTCCCCTGGGCGAAGGTCACCGTCACGCCCGACGCCAATGACGACCAGCGGGTCGACTGGCAGGACGGCGCGATCGCGCTGCGCGACATCCAGCGGCCGATGAACGGCGCGGACGAGACCCCCGAGCGGGTGGTCACCCACATCCCGTTCAACTTCGCCAGCCAGGCGACGCATCCGTTCCTGCGTACGCTCGACGACGTCAAGCGGGTCTCGCTGGCCACCGACGGGCTGGGTCAGCTGGCCGTGCTGAAGGGCTACGGCTCCGAGGGCCACGACTCCGCGCACCCCGACTACGGCGGCAACTACAACACCCGCGCCGGCGGGCTCGAGGACCTCAACACGCTCGCCCGCGAGGGCGAGAAGTGGGGCGCCGACTTCGGGGTCCACGTCAACGCGACCGAGGCCTACCCCGAGGCCAAGACCTTCGACGAGACCCTGGTCAACGAGAACAGCCCCGGCTGGGACTGGATCGACCAGTCCTACTACATCGACCAGCGCACCGACCTCGCGACCAAGAACATCGTCGACCGCTTCGCCCAGCTGCGCCGCGAGACGCACGACAACCTCGACTTCCTCTACATCGACGTCTACTACTCCTACGGCTGGCTCCAGGAGCGGCTCGCCCAGGAGCTGCGCGACCAGGGCTGGAACATCGGCACCGAGTGGTCCTACCACTTCGAGGAGGACGCGCTCTGGTCCCACTGGGCGAACGACGAGTCCTACGGCGGCGCCACCAACAAGGGTCTGAACAGCCAGCTGATCCGGTTCGTACGCAACGGGCAGAAGGACACCTGGAACCCGGACAAGCTGCTCGGGCACACCGAGATCGTCGAGTTCGAGGGCTGGACCGGCGAGAACGACGTCGCCGCCTTCTACGACAACATCTGGCGGACGAACCTGCCGACCAAGTATCTCCAGCAGAACCCGATCCTGCGCTGGAGCCAGGACGAGGTCGTCCAGGACGGCGGCGTCCGCGTGGTCAACACCGGCACGACGGCGGCGACCCGGAAGATCTACCAGGGCGGCGACCTCGTCCTCGACGGCGACGCCTACCTGCTCCCGTGGAAGAACGACTCGAAGCTCTACCACTACAACACCGACGGCGGCCGGACCACCTGGAACCTCACCGATGCGTGGAGCGACAGCACCCGGCTCAACGTCTACCGGCTCACCGAGCAGGGCCGGGTCGCGGCCGGCAGCGTGCCGGTCCGCAGCGGCGAGGTCACGCTCGACGCGAAGCCCGGGACGGCGTACGTCCTGACGAAGTCTCCCGGCAGCTCGCCCGAGCCGCAGTGGGGCCAGGGCAGCCACATCGCCGACCCCGGCTTCAACGCCGGCAGCCTCGACGCGTGGCACCCCAGCGGGTCGGCCACCACCGGACGTACCTCGACCGGGCAGCGGGTCGCCGTCCTGGGCGCCGGCGGGAAGGCCGCGATCAGCCAGCGTCTGACCGGCCTGCGCAGCGGCCGCCACGCGCTGGGCGTCTGGGTCGAGGTCGAGCCCGGCCACAGCCGCGCCACCACGGTCACCGTCACCTCGGGTGGGAAGACCTACACCAACCGCGTCGAGCGCTCGACCGCGAAGAACCTGGTCGCCGCCGACGAGCTGCACAGCACCTACTTCCAGCGGGTCGAGGTGCCCTTCGACGCCAGCCGGGACGGGACCGCGACCGTCAAGATCTCCGCGGCGTCCGGCTCTGGGAAGGTCCGCGTGGATGACGTACGCGTCGTCGCGATCGACCGCGACCTGCCGGCCGCTCCTGGGGCGAAGGTCATCGTCCGGGAGGACTTCGAGGAGGTCGTCCAGGGCTGGTCGCCGTTCGTCAAGGGCACCTCGGGCGGGGTCACCGACCCGCGTACGCACCTGGCCGAGCGCCACGAGCCCTACACCCAGAGCGGCTGGAACGGGAAGCTCACCGACGACGTGATCAGCGGCGACTGGTCGCTCAAGTCGCACGCCGAGAACGGTGGGCTCGTCTACCGCACCGTCCCGCAGACCGTACGTCTCGAGCCCGGCCATCGCTACCGGGTCTCCTTCGACCACCAGACCGAGCGGGCCGACGACTACCAGTGGGTGACCGGCTACGACTCGGTCGCGAGCGGTGAGCCGCGCTCGGTCGAGGTCGCTGCCCGGCCGATCGGCAGGCAGCTCGAGACGGCCCGGTTCAGCGAGGAGTTCGTGGCCGGCGGCTGCGGCGACTACTGGGTCGGCCTGCGGACGGCCGACGGCAACGGCGCGAACGGCGACATCAGCATCGACGACTTCACCGTGGAGGACCTCGGCGAGGCCGGCGACCTGCCGGCCTGCGCGACCCTGGCCGTCGACGCCGGCGAGGAGAAGCTGCTGCCGGGTGCCGTCAGCGAGGTCACCACGACGCTGACCAGCGACGAGGCGTCGGCGACCGGTGCCGGGAAGGTCGCCCTGGAGGTGCCGGCGGGCTGGGCGGCGGAGGCCACCACCCCGGCGGCCTTCGACGGGCTCGCTCCGGGGGAGAGTCACGCCGTCACCTGGAAGGTCACACCGCCGGCCGACGCGGCCGAGTCGAGCTACCAGCTCGATGCGGCCGCGACGTACGAGATCGGGGGTCAGACGCGCACGGTGACCCGCTCCGCCACGGTGCAGACCGCGCCGCCTCCGCCGACCGCGGACACCTACGCCAGCGATCTCGGCTGGATCTCGGCGACCAACGGCTGGGGGCCGGTGGAGCGCGACACCAGCGTGGGGGAGAACGCCGCCGGTGACGGCCGGCCGATCACGCTGAACGGCAAGGTCTACGCCAAGGGGCTGGGCGCGCACGCGGTCTCGAAGGTCCGCTACTACCTGGCGGGCAACTGCACCTCTTTCACCGCCGACGTCGGGGTGGACGACGCCCAGACCTCGCGGGGGTCGGTGAGGTTCTCGGTGGTCGCGGACGGGCGTACGGTCGCCGAGACCGGCACCCTCGGGCCGACCAGCGCGACCGCGACGATCTCCGCAGACGTCACCGGCGCCGACTTCGTCGACCTGGTGGTGGGCGACGCCGGTGACGGGAACGGCAACGACCACGCCGACTGGGCCGACGCGATGTTCCGCTGCGGCTCCTGAGGCGCCGGAACTGCGTAGGCTGTCCGGGACCCAGGAAGGGGGCCCATGAGACAACAGCGACTCAACCAGCTGCTCGAGCTGATCAGCGAGCACGGCCACGTCACGATCGCGGAGGTGGAGAGCGCGCTCGGCGTCTCGGCGGCGACCGCCCGCCGCGACATCGGGCACCTCGCCGACCAGCGGCTGGTCACCCGGACACATGGCGGCGCGACGGCGCTCGGCTCGGCGTACGAGCTGCCGTTGCAGTACAAGATCGGCCGTCAGGCCGAGGCCAAGCGGGCGATCGCGGCCGCGGTCGCCGACCTGCTGGTCCCGGGGGAGACCGTGGCGCTCAACGGCGGGACGACCACCAGCGAGGTGGCGCGCTCCATCGGGCGCCATCCGGACCTGGCCGAGGACGACAGCATCACCGTCGTCACCAACGCGCTCAACATCGCCTACGAGCTCTCGATCCGGCCCAACGTCAACATCGTGGTGACCGGGGGAGCAGCCCGCACCCAGTCCTACGAGCTCGTCGGTCCGCTGAGCGAGGGGGTGCTGTCGAAGATCAACATCGACACCGCGATCCTCGGCGTCGACGGCATCAGCACCCGCGCCGGCCTCACCACGATCCACCCGGCCGAGGCCAAGATCAGCGCCGACTTCATCGCGGCCGCGCAACGCACCATCGTCGTGGCCGACAGCACGAAGCTCGAGCATCCCACGTTCGCGCGCATCCGCGACCTCGACTCCGTCTCCATGCTCGTCACCGACCGGGCGGTGCCCGAGCCGCTCGCGAAGGCGCTGGCCGAGCATGGGACGGAGATCGTCATCGCGACTGAGCGATAATGATCATTTATCGCTCATTATTGACAGAAACGCGCAGCGCGTTGGATGATTCGGCTCCAGCCCGGCAACACATCGGAGGGTGACCCGACACCATGACCGCATCCGCACCGACGCATCTCGCCGCCGAGATCGCGACCCAGCCCGCCGACTGGCTGGCCGCCCGTGGCACCGCCGAGCGCTTCGCCGACGCGCTGCCCGAGGCGGGGGAGAAGGTCGCGGTCGTCGGCTGCGGCACCTCGCTCTACATGGCGCAGGCGTACGCTGCGCTCCGCGAGGAGCAGGGCCAGGGCGTCACCGACGCCTGGACGCCGACCGAGGCCCGGATCGACCGTGGCTATGACCGGCTGCTCGCCATCACCCGGTCTGGAACCACGACCGAGGTCATCGACCTGCTCACCCGAGTCAACGGCAAGGTCCCGGCCTCGGTGATCTCGTCCTCGCCCGGCACTCCGGCGCTCGAGCTGGCGGAGCCGATCCTGATGCCCGAGGTGGACGAGAAGTCGGTGGTCCAGACCCGCTTCGCGACCACGGCGCTCGCCGTGCTGCGTTGGCACCTCGGTCACGACCTGACCCAGGCCTCCGCGCAGGCCCAGCAGATCATCGACGCCGGCGCGGACGGGTTCGGTCCGGCGTTGAGCGCCGACCAGCTCACCTTCGTCGGCCGAGGCTGGACCAACGGGCTGGCGCAGGAGGCCGCCCTCAAGCTGCGGGAGTCCGCGCAGCTGTGGACCGAGTCCTACCCGTTTATGGACTAC
>NZ_JBHVKN010000247.1:0-6759 GCF_042798075.1 Nocardioides sp. NPDC057772 | reverse complement strand
ATCCTGGGCCGGATGGTGCCCCGCAAGGGATTCGGCAACGCGATCGAGGCCTTCGCCCACCTCGTCCACGACGAGGGGCTCGACGTCGAGCTGGTCGTCGCGGGCGGCCCGTCGCGCAAGGACCTCGATTCCGACCCGGAGGCGCAGCGGCTGCGGCAGATCGCCGAACACCACCACGTCGCCAACCGGACGATCTTCCTCGGCAGCGTCGAGCGCGATGACGTGCCCGGCCTGATCCGCAGCAGCGACGCCGTCGTCAGCGTGCCCTGGTACGAGCCCTTCGGGATCGTCCCGGTCGAGGCGATGTCCTGTGGCCGCCCGATCGTCGGCACCGCCGTCGGCGGGCTCCTCGACACCGTCGTCCCGGGCGTCACCGGCGACCTGGTGAGACCGCGGAACCCCGTCGAGCTGGCGCGTGTCCTGGCGGCCCTGATGCGCGACCCCGAGCGACGGCGCCGCTACGGCGAGGCCGGGCGGCGGCGCGCGGTCGAACGCTACGACTGGCGCCACGTCGTGGCTGCCACCGAGGACCTCTACGAGCGGGTCACCCGACCTGCCCGATCCACCCGATCCATCGATGCGAAGGAGGCAGTCCGATGACAACCCCGTGTGCTCACGAGCACCTCGCCGAGCTGAGCCAGACACTGCGCAGGTTCGACGGCTGCGTCGACATCGCCGACGACTGGGGCGTACGCCTCGCACCCGTGCTCGAGGCCGGCGGCCGGCTCCTCGCCGCGGGCAACGGCGGCAGCGCCGCCCAGGCCCAGCACCTGACCGCCGAGCTGGTCGGCCGCTACCGCGAGGACCGCGCGCCGTTCTCGGCGATCTGCCTCTCCGCCGAGACCTCCAGCCTGACCGCCATCGGCAACGACTACCCGCCGGAGGAGCTCTTCGCCCGCCAGGTCGAGGCGCACGGCCGGCGCGGCGACGTGCTGATGCTGATGTCCACCAGCGGCCGCAGCGGCAACCTGCTCGCCGCCGCCCGGCGCGGCCGACGGGCGGGGCTGCAGGTCTGGTCGATGACCGGACCGGTCCCGAACCCGCTGGCCGACCTCTCCGACGAGCACTGCTCCGTCGAGGCTCGTTTCACCGCCACGGTGCAGGAGATGCATCTGGTCGCGCTGCACATCATGTGCGCCGCCCTCGACCGCGAGCTCGGCGTCGGGGAGCCGGCAAAGCCGTCGGTCGAGGACCTGGAGGTGCTGGGATGAGTGTGCAGATGGTCGTCGTCGGCGACGCCCTGCTCGACGTGGACGTCACCGGAGACGTACGCCGCCGGCTGCCGGAGGCGGACGCGCCCGTCATCGACGACCCGCGGGAGCGGCTACGCCCCGGCGGCGCCGCGCTGGTCGCGGCCCTCGCCGCCGCCGACGGTCACGACGTGGTCCTGGTGACCGCGCTGGCGGCCGACGCGGCGGGATCGCGGATCCACGACCTGTGCAGCGACGCCGGCGTGCAGGTCCTCGCCGTCCCACAGGAAGGCACCACTCCGGTCAAGCGCCGGATCATCGCCGACCAGCAGCCGGTCGCCCGGCTCGACGAGGGCGCCTGCGGTCCGATCCAGCACGTACCTCCCGATGCGCTCGAGGCGATCGGCTCGGCCGACGCGGTGCTCGTCTCCGACTACGGCCAGGGCCTGACGAGCGTAGGCGACCTCCGCCGGGCGCTGAGCAGCGTGGCCGCGACGTCGACGCCCGTCGTCTGGGACCCGCACCCGCGCGGCGAGGCACCCGTCCCCGGCGTACGTCTCGTCACCCCGAACCGGGCCGAGGCTGCCGCCTTCGCCGGCCGGGCCGCCCGCACGGGTGCGAGCGAGCACGCGGCCGCACTGGTGGACCTCTGGCGAGCCCGGGCGGTCTGCGTCACCCTCGGATCCGACGGCGCCGTCCTGGCCGAGGGCACGGCCGAACCGCTCCTGGTCCCTGCCCGCCGCCCGGATCCGCACGACACCTGCGGGGCCGGCGACCGCTTCGCGGTGACGGTGACCGCGAGCCTCACCGGCACGACGGCGACCGGCGCCGCGGTGAAGACCGCCGTCGAGGCCGCCGGCGACTTCGTCGCCTCGGGCGGGGCCGCCTCGTTCACCCCGGTCGCCCGACGGGCCAAGGACCGCACGATCGTCGCCACCGGCGGCTGCTTCGACCTCCTCCACGCCGGCCACGTCGCCACCCTCCAGGCCGCGCGGAGACTAGGCGACCGCCTGATCGTCTGCCTGAACTCCGACGACTCCGTGCGGCGGCTCAAGGGCGAGGACCGCCCGGTCGTCCCCGAACGCGACCGTGCCCGGCTGCTGGCCGCGCTCGACTGCGTCGACGACGTGGTCGTCTTCGACGAGGACACGCCGATGCACGTGCTCGCCGGCATCCGCCCCGACATCTGGGTCAAGGGCGGCGACTACTCCGAGGACGACCTCCCCGAGAGCGACCTGCTGGCGACCTGGGGCGGACGGACGGTCGTCGTGCCCTTCCACGACGGCCACTCGACCACCTCGCTGATCGAGACCGCGAGGGCGATCGCGGTCTGATGAGGCCCAGCCCGATGAGGACTGCGCTCGTCTATCGCGCGCTGGGGCTCGGTGACCTGCTCGCCGGGGTGCCGGCGCTCCGGATGCTCCGCCGGGTGCTGCCCGGGCACCGCATCGTGCTGGCCGCGCCCGCGGCCCAGTCCGGGCTGATCACACTCGCCGCGGTCGCCGACCAGGTCATCGCCACCGAGGAGCTCGAGCCGGTCTCCTGGACGGGTCCGCCTCCGGACGTCGCCATCGACCTGCACGGCAACGGTCCCGCCTCCCGCGACCTGCTCCGGGTCCTCGGACCCGGCCGGCTGATCGGCTTCGACGAGCCCGGCGGACCTGCCTGGGACCCGGTCGAGCACGAGCGCGATCGCTGGTGTCGGCTGCTCGCCGAGACCCTGGGCGGCGATGCCGAGCCCGACGACGTCCGCATTACTCCGCCCGTCCTGGAGCCACCACTGGTACCCGACGCGATCCTCGTCCATCCCGGAGCCGCCTCGGGGAGCCGTCGTTGGCCGGCGGACCGCTTCGCCGCCGTCGCCACCCGGCTGACGCTCACCGGCGCCCCGGTCCTGATCACCGGTTCCCCCGCCGAGCGCGGCCTGGCCGAAGACGTACGTTCCCAGGCGGGTCTCCCGGCCGAGGCCAACCTGGCCGGCAGCACCGACCTGATGGCGCTCGCCTCCCTGGTCGGCGCGGCCCGGCTGCTGATCTGCGGGGACACCGGCATCGCCCATCTCGCCTCCGCCCTGGGTACGCCGTCGGTGGTCTTGTTCGGACCGACGCCGCCCTCGGCCTGGGGCCCGCCGCCGGGGCCGCACATCGCACTCTGGCGGGGCGACCGCCCCGGTGACCCCCATGCCTCCGCCACGGATCCGGCGCTCCTGCGCCTGCGCGTGGACGAGGTCAACGACGCGGCGCTGCGTCTGTTGTCGGAGCCTGGACGACGTCCTCGCGCCACCGCGCCGTCCGCTTGAGCCCTTCCTCGAGGGCCATCTCCGGCTCCCAGCCGAGCAGCAGCCGGGCGCGGGTGAGGTCGGGGCGGCGTACGTGCGGGTCGTCGGCGGGCAGCGGCACGTGGTGGATCCGCGACTCCGAGCCAGTCAGCTCGATGACCATCCGGGCCAGCTCTAGCGTGGTGACCTCGTGGTCGTTGCCGATGTTGACCGGTCCCGCCACATCGGCACAGGCCAGCCGCAGCAGACCCTCGACGGTGTCCTCGACCCAGCACAGCGACCGGGTCTGCGAGCCGTCGCCGGCGACCGTCAGCGGGGCCCCGCTCAGGGCCTGGCCCAGGAAGGCCGGTACGACCCGGCCGTCGTCCAGGCTCATCCGCGGGCCATAGGTGTTGAACAGGCGTGCCACCCCGACGTCGACGCCCCGCTCGCGGGCGTAGGCCATCGTGGTCGCCTCGGCGAACCGCTTGCCCTCGTCGTAGACGCTGCGTAACCCGATCGGGTTGACGTGACCCCAGTACTCCTCGTGCTGCGGGTGCACCTCGGGCTCGCCGTAGACCTCGGAGGTGGAGGTGAGCACGAACCGGGCGTGGTGGCGATCGGCCAGCTCGAGGGCGTTGACCGTGCCCTCGCTCGCCACCCGGAGCGTCTCGAGGGGCAGCCGCTGGTAGTGCACCGGGGAGGCCGGACAGGCCAGGTGCATGACCATGTCGACCCCGCCGGGATCGGGGATCGCATAGCTGGCGTCGGCGATCGTGATCGCGAAGCCCGGACGGCCGAAGAGATGCTCGATCTTGTCGGCCGAGCCGGTGAGCAGGTTGTCGACGATCCAGACCTCCGCGCCGGCGTCCAGGAGGCGTTCGCTCAGCCAGGAGCCGACGAACCCGGCTCCGCCGGTGACCACCACCCGGGCACCGCGCAACGACTCTTCCCAGTCGTTCATCGCGGATAGCCTTCGTTGCGCAGCATCACGACGGCGCTCTGCAGGCAGGCCTCGTCGGGAAGCGTGACCGCGAACCGGATCAGCTCCGCCACGATCGTCGGGTCCATCATCCGCTCCGGCGGGAGTCCCCACTGGTCCATCATCGGCGTGGCCATCGCCGCCGGGTTGATCGCACTCACCCGGACCGGCCACTCCCGCTCACGCGCCTCGGTCTGCATCACCTCGGTGAGCTTGAGCAGCGCTGCCTTGGAGGAGTTGTACGCAGCGGCACCCGATCCCACCGTCAGCGCGCTGATCGAGGCGATGCTGACGATGTCGGCCACGGGCTGCTTCGGTCCGTCCTCGAGCGCCAGCCGATGACGTACGAAAGCACGGGAGAGCCGCATCGGGCCGTCGACGTTGACGTCGAAGACCCCGTGCCACTGGTCGTCCTCGATGTCGACCAGGTCCGAGCCGCGGTCGGTGCCGGCGTTGTTGATCAGCAGGTCGAACCGCGCCCCGAACCGCTTCGAGAGGTCGGCGACCGTCTCGTCGACGGCGGAGGGTGAGGTGACGTCCAGGTCGACGGCCTCCGTCTCACCCCGCCGCGGCTCGCCGCGGATCAGGTCGACGGTCTGCTGGGCGGCCGCGGGATCCCGGTCACTGACCACGACGTGCGCTCCGGAAACGCTGAGCACCCGGCTCGTCGCCCGTCCCAACCCGCTCCCGGCGCCGGTCACCAGCGCGACCCTGCCGTCGAGACTGTTCGTTCCGAACGATGCGTTCATGGAGTTCCTCTCAGAGGCGTCTGTCCGTTCAACGGCACCGGTACCCGACTCCACCCGCCACAGTCTGGTGGGCCGACTTCCCACCCGTAGGGGTGGTTGTGCCGCCGAAGACCCACACCCACGAGGGTGAACTTCGCGGCGAAGCCGTTGGGGGACGCTTCTTCCGGGCACTACCTACACATGACGACGACAACTTTCGAGACAGACCTACCCCGAGCCGAGCGCCAGCGTCTGACCTCTGAGCTGTTGGCGGAGGCACACAACGCCGAAGGAGAAGAGCAGGACCAGCTCCTCGAGGAAGTGATCCTGCTCAACGCAGCGGTCGCCCGTTCGATCGCCCACCGGTACACCGGCCGAGGCATCCCCCGTGCCGACCTCGAGCAGGTGGCCTACATCGCCCTGGTCCGCGCTGCGAAGAGCTTCCATCCCGACCGTGCGGACGACTTCCTCACCTACGCCGTTCCCACAATCCGGGGTGAGGTGAAGCGCTGGTTCCGCGACCACGGCTGGACCGTGCGCCCCCCGCGTCCCATCCAGGAGCTGCAGAGCACGCTCCTGCGAATCGGCTCCGAGCGAGGCAGCCTGCCCACCTCCGAGCTGGCCGAGATCGCCGATGTTCCCGAGCAGAAGGTACGCGAGGCCCTCGACGCCCGCGGCTGCTTCACCCCCTCCTCCCTGGATGCCCCGCTGCGCCCCAGCGACTCCCAGTCCTCGCCGGATGCGACGATCGGCGACATGCTGCCGGGCATCGACGGTGGACTCTCGGACTGCGAGACCCGGCTCGCGCTCGAGCAGGCGATCCACTCGCTGTGTCCCCGCGACCAGCTCGTGGTGAAGCTCCGCTTCCTCGAGGACCGCAGCCAGGCAGAGATCGGCGAGGCCATCGGGGTCACCCAGACCCAGGTCTCCCGCATCCTGACCAGGATCATCGACGAGCTCCGCGCCCAGCTCGAAGGTGTGGGCATCGCCGCATGACCCGCACCCCGCACGGGTACGGGACACGAAAGCCGACCCCGACACAAGGAGATCTGGCATGACGTACTCAACGATCACCGGCGAGCGCGACGACACCGCCCAGCGTTCGCTGTGGAACGGCACGCCCAAGACCACGTGGCAGGAGTCGTCCTGGGGCAAGCGGATCGCGGCCGTAGCCGCCTTCCTCCTCCCGGTCGCAATGACCGTCGCCACCACCGTCGTCCGCAAGAAGGGCACCGACGCCCTGGTGCGGAAGTTCACCTCAGGTGGGAAGAAGGCGCGATGGAAGAAGAAGGTAGGTGGCAAGAAGTGAGGACGAAACGAAGCCTCTTCACCTTCGCGCTGGGTGGCGTGGCCGGCTACGTCGTCGGCCGCTACCCCGCCGCGACCTACGAGACCCTGCGCGACACCGCCGGCGCGACCCTCGGCATGGCACGTGACCGGGTGGGCACGATGTCCCTCCCGTTCGGCCATGCCGGCGACCACCGTGCTCGCACCACGTCGTCCTCGACGGGTGAGGGCCTCGAGCGCACCTCGACGGCCTATGTGTCCCGGCCGCATCCGTAGGCCTACGTAGCCGGCTTCGGGAGAGCCGCGGGACAAGAG
>NZ_JBHVKN010000246.1:0-6855 GCF_042798075.1 Nocardioides sp. NPDC057772 | reverse complement strand
ACCTCCTGTTGAAACGATTTACGGCAGGACGCTAGCCAGGCCGCCGACCTCGGTCAACCCGATCGGACTCGTGCCAGCAGGTTGACCTCGGTCGCCGCCATGCCGGCCCGGGCAGCCTCGATGGAGGGGGTCTCGACGTAGCCGATGAGCAGGCCGTCGGGGCGGAGGAACAGCGAGTAGTTGTGCCATCCGGTCTCGGCGAGAGCCTGGAGCATGTCGGGCCAGACGGCGGCGTGGCGCCGCTTGTACTCCTCGATGCGATCAGCCTTGACCTGCAGCTGGAAACAGACGCGTTCCATGGCGACCTCCTGTTGAAACGATTTACGGCAGGACGCTAGCCAGGCCGCCGACCTCGGTCAACCCGATCGGACTCGTGCCAGCAGGAGGGGCGGGCCCCTCCTCGGCACCCTCGAACGACTCTCCGAATCGGTCGACCATCAGCGAGAAGGCACGGCGGGACAGCAAGCTAGGATCGTCCGGCGCATCGACAGCCCGCGGAGCCCGTCACACAGCCAGACTCGGCGAGAGGGTGACCGAGCGCCCGGATGAAACGATTTAGAAAGCTGGCCCCATGTGGTACTCGCCACATCCGTGCCCAGGGCCTATGCTGCGATTTAACGTTTCAGGAAGGAGCCCAGGTGGCGATCACTCCAACTGCCGGTTCACCACGCAGCGCTTCGGTCAAGGACGTCGCGGCCACCGCCGGCGTCTCCCTCGGCACGGTGTCCAACGTACTCAACCGTCCCGAGCGGGTCAGCCGGGCCACCCGTGAGCGGGTCGAGCGGGCGATGGCCGAGCTGGGTTTCGTGCGCAACGAGTCCGCGCGGTCGCTGCGCACCGGCAGCACCCAGTCGCTGGCCTACGTCATGCTCGACGCCGGCAACCCGTTCTTCACCGATGTCGCCCGCGGCATCGAGCTGGCCGCCGAGGCGGCCGGGCTCTCGCTGTTCCTGTGCAACAGCGACGGGCGCTCGGCCCGCGAGGGCGCCCACCTGGCCCACCTGCAGCAGCAGCGGGTCCAGGGCATCCTGATCACTCCGGTCGACCCGGACGATCCGCAGATCGACCAGCTGAGCGAGCGCGGCACCCCGGTCGTCATCGTCGACCGCACCCGAGCGGGATCGTCGTTCTGCTCCGTCGCCGTCGACGACGTCCTCGGCGGGCGACTGGCCGTGGAGCACCTCATCGACGCGGGCCACAAGCGGGTGGCGTACGTCGGCGGGCCGGAGTCGATCGGCCAGGTCCGCGACCGCGGCGAGGGTGCCCGGCAGGCCTGGACCGAGGCAGGGCTCCCGCCCGAGGACCTCATCACACTCTCGTGCGAGGCCCCCACCGTCGCCTGCGGCCGCGCCGCCGGTGAGCGGCTCGTCGGGCTGCCCGCCCGGCGCCGCCCCACCGCCGCGTTCTGTGCCAACGACCTGCTCGCGCTCGGGCTGCTCCAGCAGACGATCTCCAGCGGCCGGACCGTTCCCGGCGACCTCGCGATCGTCGGCTACGACGACATCGAGTTCGCCGCCGCAGCAGCCGTGCCGCTCACCTCCGTGCGCCAGCCCCGCCAAGACCTCGGCCGCCGCGCCGCCGAGCTGCTCCTCGACGAGGTCGGCGACCCCGCCCATCAGCACGAGCAGGTCGTCTTCACCCCCGAGCTCGTCGCCCGCGCCTCCACCCTCGGGCGCCCCTGACCCACGACTCGGCGCAAGTGTCCCGCCATACTGCGCCCACTCGGCGCGTCTGACTCGACACCCTGAGACAGACGCGCCGACTCGACGGAACCGAGCGGGACAGACGCGCCGAGTCGGCGGAGCGGGAGACATGGAGCCAGACGTACGTCATCATCGGATGCCCTAGGCTCCAGGACGGAAGCCGAAGGAGAGTCAGTTGGCCGGAGAACGTGCAGCGACGCTGAGCGACGTCGCCCGCGAGGCAGGGGTCTCGCTGGCCACCGCGTCGCGCGCGCTGAACGGGAGCGACCGGGTGGTGCGCCCCGAGCTGCAGGAGCGAGTCCTGGCGGCGGCGAACAAGCTCGGCTACACGCCCAACGCCAACGCCCAGGCGATGGCGCGCGGCTCGACCGAGACGGTCGGGCTGCTGGTCAAGGACATCGCCGACCCCTACTTCTCGACCATCGCCGGCGGACTGGCCGACGAGGCCGAGAAGCACGGCCTGCTCGTGATGCTGTGCAACACCGGTGGGCAGGCCGAGCGTGAGCAGAAGTTCCTGGCCGCGCTGCGGCGCCAGCGCAGCCGGGCGATCGTGCTGGCGGGTAGCGACACGGCCGACACGGTCCACACCCAAGAGGTCGCCGACCTGCTGACGTCCTACGTGGACGGCGGCGGCCGGGCCGCCGCGATCAGCCAGCCACGCCTGCCGGTGGACACCGTCGTGATCGACAACCACGGCGGGGCGAAGGCGCTGGCGGAGCGGCTGGTCGGCCTCGGCTACCGCCATGCCGCGGTCCTCACCGGTCCCGAGGACCTGCTGGTCTCGGCCGAGCGTCATGCGGGCTTCGAGGAGGGCTGGCTGGAGGCGACGGGCTCGAAACCCGCGTACGTCGCCGACGATTTCAGCCGCGACGGCGGCCACCGCGCGATGTCAAGACTGCTCGAGGACGGCCCGGAGGTCGACTGCGTCTTCGCGGTCAACGACCTGATGGCCGTCGGCGCCCTGGCCGCCTGCCGCCAGGCCGGCGTCGAGGTCGGGAAGGACCTGGCCGTCGCCGGCTTCGACGACATCGCGACACTGCGAGACGTGACGCCCGGGCTGACCACCGTACGTCTGCCGCTGGCCGACATCGGGCGACTGGCGCTCGAGATGGTGCTCGGCGAGCCGTCGGCAGAGCTTCGCAAGAAGTCCGTCCACGGCGAGGTCGTCTTACGGGAGAGCACTCCCCCGCGCTCCTGAACGGCCCGACGAAACGGTGCAGATGCGCCGACTCGACCCCTTGAAGCGGAGCAGACACGCCGACTCGGCGACGGGTTGACGGAACACCCTCTTGCGACCGGCGTCACATTTGTCATACCGTATTGGAAAGCGCTTTCCCCGATCGTTTTCCAGCACTCTCAGCAGACGAGGAACCCTCACATGGCCACACGACGGCTCGGCATCATCATGAACGGCGTCACCGGACGCATGGGCTACCGCCAGCACCTGGTGCGCAGCATCCTGGCGATCCAGGAGCAGGGCGGCGTCGAGCTCTCCGACGGCACCCGGATCCAGCCCGACCCGATCCTCGTCGGCCGCAACGCCGAGAAGCTCCAGGACATCGCCAAAGAGCATGGCCTGGACCGTTGGACGACCGATCTCGACGAGGCCCTGGGCAACGCCGAGGACACGATCTACTTCGACGCGCAGCTGACCAACGTCCGCGAGGCCGCCATCACCAAGGCGGTCGCGGCCGGCAAGCACGTCTACACCGAGAAGCCGATCGCCGACGACGTCGAGGGGTCGCTACGCCTGGCCCGCCTGGCGAAGGACGCGGGCGTGAAGACCGGGGTCGTCCACGACAAGCTCTACCTGCCTGGCCTGCTGAAGCTGCGCCGGCTGGTCGAGTCAGGTTTCTTCGGCCGCATCCTCAGCGTGCGTGGCGAGTTCGGCTACTGGGTCTTCGAGGGCGACCTGCAACCCTCCCAGCGGCCGAGCTGGAACTACCGCAAGGAGGACGGTGGCGGCATCGCAACCGACATGTTCCCGCACTGGAACTACGTCCTGGAGAACCTCTTCGGCAAGGTCGAGGCGGTCACCGCGAAGGTCGTCACCCACATCCCCGAGCGCTGGGACGAGAAGGGCGAGCGCTACGAGGCGACAGCCGACGACTCCGCCTACGGCATCTTCGAGCTCGAGGGTGGGATCATCGCCCAGATCAACTCCTCCTGGGCCACCCGGGTCAACCGCGGCGAGCTCGTGGAGTTCCACGTCGACGGCACCCACGGCTCCGCCGTCGCCGGCCTGCACCACTGCGTCACCCAGGACCGCAACCTGACCCCGAAGCCGGTCTGGAACCCCGATCTCGTCGAGTCGATCCGGTTCCGTGAGCTGTGGAACGAGGTGCCCGACAACCAGGCCTTCGACAACGGCTTCAAGGCGCAGTGGGAGCAGTTCATCCGCTACGTCGAGGGCGACGGCGACCACCCCTACGACTTCATGGCCGGCGTACGCGGCGTCCGGCTCGCCGAGGCCGGCCTGACCTCCTCGGCCGAAGGCCGCCGCATCGAGCTCGGAGAGATCGAGCTGTGACCTCCGTACGTCTCCCCCTGCCCGACGGCGGCACCGAGCTCTACCCGCTCGCGGGTCCCAAGCAGTGGAGCAAGCCAGAAGCGCCGTTCACCTCCCGCACCGCGTACGCCGCCGCCCACGTCGTCCCCCGCACCCTGGCCGAGAACGTGCCCGGTGCCCCCGCGGACATCGACTGGGACCGCACCCTGGCCTACCGGCACGAGCTGTGGTCCTACGGCCTCGGTGTAGCCGAGGCGATGGACACCGCGCAGCGCGGCATGGGTGTCGACTGGGCCGCCGCGGCAGAGCTCATCCGCCGCTCGGCCGCCGAGGCGGCGACCGTGGGCGGCTCGATCGCCTGCGGCGCGGGCACCGACCAGCTCACCCTGTCCGCCGTCCCCGAAGGCAGGCAAGGCCTGGCCACGGTCATCGATGCCTACCGCGAGCAGATGAAGGTCGTCGCCGACACCGGCGCGACCACGATCGTGATGGCCTCGCGAGCCCTGGCCAAGGTCGCCCGTGACGCCGACGACTACTCCGAGGTCTACGCGACCCTGCTCGACGAGGCCGACAGCCCGGTGATCCTGCACTGGCTGGGCGACATGTTCGACCCGGCGCTGGCGGGTTACTGGGGCTCCTCGTCGGTCGACGAGGCGACCCAGACGTTCCTCGACGTCATCCGGACGCGCCCCGGCAAGGTCGACGGTGTCAAGGTCTCGCTCCTCGACGCCGAGCACGAGGTCGGCCTGCGCCGGACACTGCCCGGCGGCGTACGTCTCTACACCGGGGACGACTTCAACTATCCCGAGCTGATCGTCGGCGAGGGCACCGGTGAGGGCGAGTTCTCGCACGCGCTGCTCGGCATCTTCGCGGCCATCTACCCGGCCGCCTCGGCCGCGCTCCAGGCGCTCGACGACGACGATCCGGACACCGCCCGGCAGCTGCTCGACAGCACCCAGGCGCTCGGCCGGAAGATCTTCGAGGCGCCGACCTACCACTACAAGACCGGGATCGCGTTCCTCTCCTGGCTCAACGGTCACCAGCCGGCCTTCTCGATGGCCGGCGGCCTGCACGCCGGCCGCTCGGTGCCTCACCTGGCCGAGGTCTTCCGGCTCGCCGACGCGGCCGGCCTGCTGACCAGCCCCGACCTCGCGGCCGCACGCATGCGCGCCTTCCTCACCGTGCAAGGAATCGACCAGTGACCGATCACGCCATTGGGCTCGAACGACTCTCCCTCAACACCAAGACCACCAACTCCTGGACTCTCGCCGAGGCCGTCGACGGAGCCGCCCGCGCCGGCATCCCTGCCCTCGGGCTGTGGCGCGACCGCGTCCAGGAAGCGGGTGTGGAGAAAGCCGCCAAGCTCGTACGCGACGCCGGGCTGCGCATCTCCTCGCTCTGCCGCGGTGGGTTCCTGACCGCGTCCGAACCTGCCGGGATCGCTGCCGCGCTCGAGGACAACAAGCGGGCGGTCGACGAGGCCGCGACGCTGGGCACCGACGCTCTGGTGATGGTCGTCGGCGGCCTCCCCGAGGGCGATGTCGACCTGGCCGGGGCCAGGGAGCGGGTCGCCGAACGGCTCGCCGAGCTCGCCCCGTACGCCCAGGCCGCCGGCGTGAAGCTGGTCCTGGAGGCGCTCCACCCGATGTACGTCGCCGACCGAGCGGTCATCTCCACACTCGGCCAGGCCCTCGACCTGGCCGCACCGCACCCCGTCGACGCGGTCGCGGTCGTGGTGGACACCTTCCACGTCTTCTGGGACCCCGACCTCGCCGCCCAGGTCTCGCGGGCCGGCGCGGAGGGGCGGATCGCGTCCTACCAGGTCTGCGACTTCAACCTGCCGATCCCCGCCGACGCGCTGCTGGCCCGCGGGATGATGGGCGATGGGGTCATCGACTTCGCCTCGATCACCCGGATGGTCGCCGAGACGGGCTACGCCGGCGACGTCGAGGTCGAGATCTTCAACGAGGCGGTCTGGGCCAGCGACCCCGACGAGGTGCTCGCCACCATGGCGCAACGCTACCGCGACCTCGTCCTCCCCCACCTGTGATGGCCGAGCACCAGCAGAGCGGTCGGGTCGTCGTGGTCGCCTGCGACAAGTTCAAGGGCTCCCTGACCGCGCGCGAGGTCGACGAGGCGGTGGCCGCCGGGATCCGCGCGGCGAACCCCGAGACAGAGGTACGCATCGTGCCGATCGCCGACGGAGGCGACGGCACCGTGGCAGCGCTGGCCAGCGCCGGGTTCGACCTGGTCCCGGTGACGGTCGCCGGCCCGACGCTCGAGCCGGTGGCGGCGCACTACGCCGTACGCGGCGACCTGGCGGTCGTGGAGCTCGCCGACACCTGTGGGCTGCTGCGGCTGCCCGGAGGCCGGCTCGCCCCGCTGACCGCGTCCTCCCGCGGGCTGGGTGAGGCCGTGCTCGCCGCCGTCGACGGCGGCGCCCGCACGGTGGTCGTCGGGCTCGGCGGCAGCGCCAGCAACGACGGTGGCGCGGGGATGCTCCGCGCCCTCGGCGTACGTCTCCTGGACGCTTCCGAGGCCGACCTCGCGGAAGGCGGGGCGGCCCTCCAGAACTTGGCGCGCGTCGACCTCGACGGCCTCGACCCGCGCGTCGGGGAGACCGAGATCGTGGTCGCCTGCGAC
>NZ_JBHVKN010000245.1:0-6879 GCF_042798075.1 Nocardioides sp. NPDC057772 | reverse complement strand
AGACACGGGTCAGATGCGCCGACTCGGCTTGGTTTTACGGGAGCTGGAAGACGAAGTGGCAGAGCAGGTAGGTCAGCGCTGCGACGCCGCCGGCGGCGGGGAAGGTGAAGACCCAGGCGGCGAGGATCGACTTCGCGACACCCCAGCGGACCGCGGAGAACCGCTTGGTCGCGCCGACACCCATGATCGCCGAGGTGATCGTGTGGGTGGTCGAGATCGGGGCCTCCCAGACGTACGCGGTGGTGTAGAGCACCGAGGCGGCGACCGACTCGGCGGCGAAGCCGCGCGAGGGGTCCAGGTGGATGATGCGGCGGCCGAGGGTGCGCATGATGCGCCAGCCACCGGACATGGTGCCGAGCGAGATCGCCGTGGCGGCCGCGGCGATGACCCAGAACGGGAGACCGTCACCCTCGGAGAGGAAGCCGCCGGTGACCAGGGCGAGGAAGATGACACCCATCGTCTTCTGGGCGTCCTGGAGGCCGTGACCGAGCGCCATGGCGGCCGCCGAGATCGTCTGGGCGATCCGGAAGCCCTTCTGCGCCTTGTGCGGGTTGGCACGGCGGAAGATCCACATGATCGCGAGCATCACGCCGAAGCCGAGGCCGAAGGCGACGAACGGCGAGACGAACATCGGGATGACGACCTTCTCCAGCACCGTCCACCAGTTGACGAACGCGCCGGCGGCGATCGCCGAACCGGCCAGACCGCCGATGAGGGCGTGCGACGAGGAGGAGGGCAGGCCGAAGTACCAGGTGATCATGTTCCAGGCGATGGCGCCGAGCAGGCCGGCCATCACGACGGTCAGACCATGCGCACCCGATGGTGGCGTGATCGTGTCGGAGACGGTGTGGGCGACCTTCTGGCCCAGGAAGGCGCCGACGAAGTTCATCACCGCCGCGAGCAGAAGGGCGATGCGCGGCGTGAGTGCGCGCGTGGACACGGAGGTCGCGATGGCGTTGGCGGCGTCGTGGAAGCCGTTGGTGTAGTCGAAGACCAGGGCGACGACGACCACCGCGATGACAATGGCGAGTTCCATCTGAGCAGGCTCAGGATTCCTTGACGGCGATCTGCTCGACGGTGTTCGCGACCTTCTCGAAGCCGTCGATCGCGTCCTCGAGGGACTCGACGATGTCCTTCAGCTTGAGGACCTCGAGTGCGTCGTACTCACCGGAGAAGAGCTTGGCGAGGATGCGGCGGTGGTTCTTGTCGCCCTGGTTCTCGAGACGGTTGATCTCGATCCAGTATTCCGAGAGCTCCTTCATCGAGCGCAGGTTCGGCATCGCGGAGGCGGTCAGCTCGGCGCAGCGCTGGAGCACGGTGACCTGGTCGGAGAGCTCCGGGGGCAGGATGTTGACGCCGTAGACGAAGATCTGGTCGACGACCTCGTCCATCGAGTCCATCACGTCGTCGAGACCGGAGCCGAGGGCGTAGATGTCCTCGCGGTCGAACGGCGTCACGAAGGTGGAGTTGACCTTCTTGATCAGCTCGTGGGTGGTCTCGTCGGCGGCATGCTCCGCGTCGCGCATGCGTCGTGCGACGTCCTCACGGTCGGCATTGTCGCTGAGCATCTCGGCGAGCAGCGAGACACCGCCGACGAGGTGGTTGGCGGACTCGGTGAACAGGTCGTAGAACGACGTGTCGACCGGGCGGATTCGGAAACGCACGGGGGGCTCCTGGCTGGATGAGGCAGACCTGCGGGCTCATGTTAGGCGAGTCCGCTTGACACGACGAAAGCCAGGGCGTGTTCAGCCCGCCGAGGCGCGCCTGCGCTGACGCTGCCGTGTGATCAGCATCGCCTGGAGATGGTTGGGAGCGTGGTTGCGGGTCCACGTCCCGTCGGACCCGAGGATCCAGCAGTCCGTCGACGGTTCGAATGCCAGGTCGAACAGTGCGCCGACCTCGGCGACGAGCTCCGGTGTGGGAAGACGTACGAGGGCCTCGACCCGGCGGTCGAGGTTGCGGTGCATCATGTCGGCCGAGCCGATCCAGGCGCTCGGACCGTCCCCGTCGTCGGGCGTGCCGTTCTCGAACCAGAAGATCCGCGAGTGCTCCAGGAACCGGCCCAGGATCGAGCGCACCTCGATGGTCTCGCTGAGTCCCTCCACGCCTGGACGGAGTGCGCAGATGCCCCGCACCAGCAGCTGGACCGGCACGCCCGCCTGCGACGCCAGGTAGAGCGCGTCGATGACGGCCTCGTCCACGACGGAGTTGGCCTTGAGGCGGATCCTCGCCGGCCGCCCGGCCAGATGGTGGGCGATCTCGGCGTGGATCTGCTCGATCAGGCCGCTGCGTACGTTGCCGGGGGCGACCAGGAGCTGTCCGTACGTCGCCTCCCGGCTCCAGCCGGAGAGGTTGTTGAACAGGTGGGCGACGTCCTCGCCGATGTCCTCGTTGGTGGTGATCAGCCCCATGTCCTCGTAGAGGCGGGAGGTCTTGGGGTTGTAGTTGCCGGTGCCGATGTGGGTGTAGCGGCGGATGGTGCCGTCGGGCTCCTCGCGGACCACCATCGCCAGCTTGCAGTGGGTCTTCAGGCCGACCAGACCGTAGACGACGTGGCAGCCGGCCTGCTCGAGCTTGCGCGCCCAGCGGATGTTGGCCACCTCGTCGAACCGCGCCTTGATCTCGACCAGCACCAGCACCTGCTTGCCGGCCTCGGCGGCATCGATCAGGGCGTCGATGATGGGGGAGTCGCCGGAGGTGCGGTAGAGGGTCTGCTTGATCGCCAGCACCCGCGGGTCCGCCGCCGCCTGCTCGATGAAGCGCTGCACGCTGGTCGCGAACGAGTCGTAGGGGTGCTGGAGGAGCACGTCACCACGCCGCGCCGCCTTGAAGACGTCGACCGGCGCGGCGCTCTCGACGGGAGCCAGAGCCGGGTGGGTGGTCGGCACGAACGCCGGGTACTTCAGCTGCTCGCGGTCGATGTCGGCGATGCCGTGCAGCCCGCGCAGGTCGAGCGGACCGGGCAGCCGGAAGACCTCCTTGTCGGAGATGCCGAGCTCGGAGACCAGCAGGTCGAGCGTCGAGGCGGTCATCGACTCCTGCACCTCGAGGCGTACGGGAGGGCCGAAGCGCCGCCGGAGCAGCTCCTTCTCCAGCGCGGTGAGGAGGTTCTCGGCGTCGTCCTCCTCGACCTCCAGATCCTCGTTGCGGGTGACCCGGAAGGTGTGCACCTCGAGGATCTCCATGCCGGGGAAGAGCTTGTGCAGCCGCTCCCGCATGACCTCTTCGAGCGGCACGAAACGGTCGTCGCCCAGCGGCACGAAGCGGGTGAAGATCGGCGGCACCTTCACGCGGGCGAAGTGCTTCTTCTTCGTCTTCGGGTCGCGCAGCCGGACCGCGAGGTTGAGCGAGAGGCCGGAGATGTAGGGGAAGGGGTGGGCCGGGTCGACCGCCAGCGGGGTCAGCACCGGGTAGACCCGCTCCTTGAACAGCTTCTTGCAGGCCTTGACCTCCTCGGGGGTGAGGTCCTCCCAGTGCAGCAGCTGGATGCCCTCTTCGAGCAGCGCGGGCTTGACCTGGTCGCGGAAGACGTGGGCGTGTCGCTCGGAGAGCTCGCGCGTCTTCTTCCAGATCAGCTCCAGCACCTCGCGCGGCATCAGCCCGGATGCGGCCCGGACCGCGACCCCTGCCGCGATCCGCCGCTTCAGCCCGGCCACCCGGACCATGAAGAACTCGTCCAGGTTGGAGGTGAAGATCGCCAGGAAACGTACGCGCTCCAGCAGCGGCAGCGTGTCGTCCTCCGCCAGCTCCAGCACCCGCTCGTTGAACCGCAGCCACGACAGCTCCCGATCGAGGAAGCGGTCCTCGTACTTCTCGACCTCGGCCAGCGCCTCGTGGTCGGGGAGGTATTCGGGCTCGACGTCGAACGGCTGGTCGGGAACCGCGGTCAGGCTCACGGTGTCCTCGGCCGAGCGGGTGGGGGCCTGCGGGTCGAGACTCATGGGGCCAGTCTTTCATCCGAGGGTGGGTTTGAAACCGTCGATTCCACGGTACGTTCCGGAGATCGTCTGGTGAACTACCTGCTACACGATGTCCCTGGTAACCGGTAGTTTGGGCGCATGTCGATTCTTCAGCGCGCGTCGTCCGTGATCGATCCCGTGGTGGCGCCTGTGGTGACCCCGCTCAAGGGGCTGGCATTCGCGGCGGCGTTGAACCTGCCGGCCGCGGTGCAGCGGCGGATCGTCGGCAAGCCGGTGACGTACGACGGGCAGACGCTCGCCGTGGACACGCAGATGATGCTCGCGCTGATGAAGGTGTCGGGGGAGCCGGACCCGTCCACGCTGCCGATCCCGAAGGGGCGGGTCGCGCTGCTGCGGCAGTCGCAGCTCGGCGGCGGTCGTCAGGAGATCGGGTCGGTGCGTGAGCTCTGGGTCGCGGGGCTGAAGGCGCGGCTCTACGTCCCGGAGGGGGCGTCGGGCAACGCTCCGCTGCTCGTCTTCCTCCACGGCGGCGGCTTCATCTTCGGTGATCTCGACAGCCACGACGCTCCGTGCCGGCTGCTGGCCAGCGAGTCCGGCGTCAAGATCCTCTCGGTCGACTACCGGCTGGCGCCGGAGTCGCCGTTCCCGGCGGCGTACGACGACTCGGTCGCAGCGTTCCGGTGGGCGGTCGAGCACGCGGCCGAGCTCGGTGCGGACCCGGCCCGGATCGGGGTCGGTGGCGACTCCGCCGGCGGCAACCTGGCGGCCGGCGTCGCGCTCGCGGTCGGCGAGGCCTGCGCGTTCCAGCTGCTCGTCTACCCGGTGACGCAGTCGGAGGCGAACACCCGCAGCCGTGAGGATCTGAGCGAGGGCTTCTACCTGACCGCCGACTTCATCGCGGCGGCCACCAGCAACTACCTGCCCGAGGACACCGACCGCCGCGACCCGCGCCATGCCCCGCTGCACGCGGAGATCCCCACGAGCGGGGTCGCCCCGGCGTACGTCGCGACCGCGGGGTTCGACCCGCTGCGCGACGAGGGTGAGGCGTACGCCGCCAAGCTCGAGGAGGCCGGGGTCAAGGTCGCGCACAAGCGCTTCGCCGACCAGATCCACGGGTTCCTGAACGTGGTCGGCGCCGGGCGTACGTCACGTGCCGCTGTGCTCGAGATCGCGCAGGTCCTGCGCGACAACCTCTGACTTCTCGGGCAACTCCTGCACTTCTCAGGTGTTGCAATGCCTGAGAAGTGCAGGAATACCCGGTTGACCGGGTATTCCAGCGAGCCGCTCAGCCGGCCATATCCGGGCGCCAGCGGAGAACCTCCCGCTGGAACGCCTCGGCGTCGACCATCGACTTGTCGACCTGGACCGCACCGGCCTCGTCCGTGTTGAACTCGACGACCCACTCGTCGGTCGCCGGCTCGCCCTTGATGGTGATGTCGGTGTGGGTGTCGTAGAGGTCGTAGGTGTGGGTCTGCTCGTCCTTGCGTACGTCGAGCACGCCCTCCTCGGTGACCGTGACGGTGCTCTCGGTCATGAGCGAGCCGTCCTCGGGCTTGAAGGTGCGGACGGTGAGCTTCTTGGCGGGGGCGGCCTCGACTTCGCGCTCGCCCTCGGCGGCGGGCGCTTCGTCAGCAGGCTTGGTCGGCTCGGGCACAGTGTCGGCGCCGGGGATCTTGGCCCCGGGGAACCTGCCGGACTCGGCAAGCTTGACCGCCGCCAGCCAGCCGCTCGAGCGCTGGGGGAGCGAATCGCTCGGGGTGTCGGGCAGGTCGGCGAGCGCATCTTGAGGCGCCGCCGACTTCTTGTTGCCCTCCTTCTTGCCGGTCGGTCGCTCGGGCAGGTTCACGGGAGCGGTCGGGGGACCTGCGGCGGGTGCGGCCGATGAGGCGACCGGTGCGGGCGCGGTGGTCTCGACAGGCTCGACCACCGGGCGGCGCTCGACCGGCTGCTCGAGGGGCTCGACCACGAGGCGCTCGGCGGGTGCGTCCGGGATGGGGAGGCTCGCCTCCGGCGGGTTCGGCGTCGCGGCGAGGGTGAGCTCGAGAGCCTGCATCGCGCGCTTGTTGGTGCTGCCGCCCTTGACCGCGAGCATGACGGCCTCGCGCAGGTCGGCGAGCTGCTTGGCGAGCTGGGCGCTGCGGCGTTCGGCGATCTGCCGGTCCACGATGGCCTGCTCGACCAGCTGGGTGTTGTGCAGGATCGAGGCCTCGACGGCCTGACGGTCGATCGCCTTCTGGCCGGCGACCTCCTCGGCCTCGGCCCGCAGGCGCACGGCCTCGGCGGCCTGCTCCTGGACCTCGGCGAGACGATTCATCATCTCCGTCATCCGGCGCTCGGCCTCTTCGCGCTCACGGGCCTGCGCGGTGATGACCTCGGTCATCGACTCGTGGGCGGTACGCAGCGCGGTCTCCGCCGCGCGACGACCCTCGTTGGCCTCGGTCGCAGCGCGCTCGGCGGCGCGCCGGCCCTCCAGCGCCTGCACGGCGAGGTCGGCGTGCTCGGAGGCGCGCTGGTCGGCCGCGATCCGGGCGAGGTTGGCGGCCTCGGCCGCCTGCTCGGCCTGCGAGGCCAGCTCGGTGAGCTGCCGGTAGCGCTCCTCGTTCTCGTTGGCCTCGTGCGCGGCGGCAGCGGCGAACTCGGCGTACTGCTTCGCGCTCTTCTCGGCCTCGAGACGGGCGTCGTTGGCGGCGTCGGCGGCCTTGAAGGCGCGCAGCGCGGCCTCCTCGGCCTCGGTGCGGGCGGCGAGGGCCTCGGCCGCCACGGCGTACTGGTCCGCTGCCGCGGCCTCGGCCGCGGCGCGGGTCATCGCGTGGTCCTCGGCGTTGGCGTCGGCGGCCTTGCGGTCCTCGTAGGCCTCCTTGGCGGCCTCCTCGGCCTTGGCGCGTGCGGTCGCCGCCTCCTCGGCGGCGGCGTAGGCGGCCTCGGCCGCGGCCTCGGCCTCCTTGCGCGCCTTCTCGGC
>NZ_JBHVKN010000244.1:0-7086 GCF_042798075.1 Nocardioides sp. NPDC057772 | reverse complement strand
GCCCAGGACTCGCCACCTTGGTTGACTCGAAGGATGTCTTCGAGCATGAGTTCGATAGTGACCTCGTTGAGCACTTCGGCCATACGCAGTTCAGCCAGACCGTAGACGGCAGTCAACGTCTGGCTGATGCCGCCGCCCACCGGGCAACTGAAGTCCGGGGGTGAGGCATGAAGGCCAAAGGGTCCTGACAGGCCCAAAGCGGTATGCAGGTCCAGGAGTGTGATCTCCGAAGCGGGCCGCGCCAACGCCCAGCCCGACCCGGGACCACGTCCGGTGCGCAAGATTCCGGCGTCTCGAACGCCGCCAAGAACCTTGCGGACCGAGACCGGATTACTTCCCAGGCTCTTGGCGAGCTTTTCGGACGTGAGGAACTCCTTGCCCTCACGGCGCCAATACTCGAGCCAACACAGCGCGTGTGAGGCGAGCGTCAACCGGGCATTCGACATGCGGGACCTCCCTTGGGAACAGGGTACGCGCATCTGGGGACCCCCGCACGATCGGGTGGTTGTTGAGTCATGCATCCTCATTGGCCGGCGGGGCCACGCTGTGTCGAACTCAACCGCAGTAGTCTGCCGAGCGCCGCCTGGTGACGGCCACAAAGTTGGATCTCTCTGTCGATGACGATGGTGCGAATCTCTTCCCGGGCGCCCCACAGGCGGCGTTCGAGGATGTTCTTCCGCAGCAACGCGAGGATCGATCTCCATCGACGGTTGTTGGTGGCGCCGACGCCCAGCGTTTACACGCCGGCGGCGACCTGGGAAGTTGCCGCACGGCGAACGAGTAGCCGTGTTACGCGCGGCAAATACGGATGGCGGGGAGCCAGCCCCCGCCATCCTGATCAGGCAAACGGTCGTGGGCGATTGAGTTTCACCGCATCAGCCTTCTCGGCGATCAGGCGGAGTGCCACGCCTCCTGTGGCGCCAACCGTGGGCTGCACCGCTGCCGCTAGGCGTTGGTGATCAGCTTGCATCGGTTGAGCATCTCCTGGCCGTGACGTTCCAGGAGCGCTCGCGCCGCTGACCGGACGGTGGGGTGGATAAACATCGTCCGGGCATCGACGTCGAACTCTGTCAAGGAACTGAATCGCATCGTCGCCTTGGCCACGTCCAACGAGGTGCCGCCGACGCTGAAGAAGTTGTCGTCCCGCCCGATCCGGTGCCCGAGGAGACTCAGCCAGCAGGCCGACAGGACGACCTCGATGGCGTCGCGTTCGACGGATCCGTCGTCTTGGGACGCCGCGGCCGCGACGGCCTCAGCTGCGGTCTCCTGCAGGGACAGCAGATCGACCTTCCCGTTGGGGGTGAGCGGGAACTGCGGGACTACGATGACCCTTGCCGGTACCGCTGCGCGTGGAAGCAGGTTCGACACGTGGGTCTTCACCGCGATCTCGCTCATCGCGACGTCGTCGCTCCTCGCGAAGGCGACCAGGGGTGAGTCCGAGGTGCCGCCTGCTTGCACCACCACCGCGTCGTGGATCTCGGGCAGGGTCTTGAGTGCTTCGACGACTTCGCCCAGTTCGATGCGTATGCCGTTGACCTTGATCTGGAAGTCCTTGCGACCGGTGATCTCGATGAGTCCGTCCGGCCTCCAACGGCCCATGTCTCCGGTGACGTATCGGCGGGTACCGGGGGTGGCGGCGTGCAGGAACTTCTCTGCGGTCTCGCCGGGGAGGTTCAGGTATCCCTCGGCCAGTCCGACCTCACTTTCGACGACCATCTCGCCTTCGACCCAGTCGGGCACTTCACGGCCGAGGTGGTCCAGCAGCAGATAACGCTGATTGCGCATGGGCAGCCCGTAGGGAACTGAGGGGCTCGACGCCGGGAAGTCGACGGGCACGGGGTAGTAGACCGACCACACGCAGGTCTCGGCCGGGCCCCCCGACGCGATGAGGCGCGAGTTGGGCGCCAGCCCCGCCAGGCGGTGGGGCAGGTTCCCCGGGATCCGATCGCCGGCCAGGATCACCGTACGCAGGCTGGTGAGGGTCTCTCCTTGGGATTCGGCGGCATCGAGCAGCAAGCTCAGCAGCGCCGGGGTGGAGTTCCACACCGTGACCCGTTCACGTTGGACGTCGTTGAGCCACCTCAGCGGGTAAACGATGGGCGGTGCGACGACCACTGTCCCGCCGAGGGCCGGCATGCCGAGCGCCTCGAACATGCCCAGGTCGAAATGGAAGGGGGAGACGGCGTAGGCGACGTCGGTGTGGTCGATCGCTCCGATCTCACTCATGTGGGCGAACGCGTTCGCCACCCCCACTTGGCCCACCACCACGCCCTTCGGTTTCCCGCTCGTGCCAGAGGTGTACACCACGTAGCACGCCTCAGGGGGTGTGGCCGGGACCCGGAGTGCCTCGTGCGCCTGTGCCCGGGTCACGGTGAGTACGGGGGCTTGCGTGAGCGAGGCGAGGGCTGATGCCAGCGGCTCGTCGGCGATGACGAGAGCGGGGCAAGCCGAGTCGAACGCACGCTGCAGCCGGGTCAAGGGTTGGTCCGGGTCCAGGGCGACGAACGTGCGGCCGGCATAGTTCGCCGCCTGCGCGGCGACGAACTGCGCTGCCTGCTTCGCCAGCACGATGGCCACCGGGCCGTCTTCGTGGGCGGAATCGGTGACCGCCCCGGCGACGTTTCTCGCGGCTTGAGCCAGTTCGGCGTAGGTCAGGCGGTTGCCGTTTTCGCTCACCAACGCCGTTGCGGCGGGTCGTGACTCGACGTGACTCCAGAACGACTCGCCCAAGGTGTTCGCCGGAACGGGACCGTCTGTGCTGTTCGCGCGCGCCCGCGCGGCTGCCTGGTGGGTCGGGAGCTGGGCTATGCAGTCGGCGCTGTCCCAGACGTCGTCTCCCGACAGATCACGAAAGACTCGACCGAACTCCGTGAACATGTCCTCGATCAGGCCGCGCGGGAACGCGCTGCGCCGGAAGTCCCAGCTCCACGCTAAGGCGCCTTCGACCTCGGCCACCTGTACGTCGACGCTCACCTGCGGCGTCCTGGTGCTGGTGTAGGTGGAGACGCCCAGGTCGGTGTGGTAGCGGCGAGGTGGCTGACCGAGCAGGCTGGTGAGCACGAACGGGAAGCTGACCTGTGTGGCGCCCGAGGTACGAGCCATCTCGCGAGCGACATGGATGCCGCTGAACGCCGAGTGGGGCAGGTCGCTCCATAGCTGCCTTTGCACTGTCTGGGCCCGGGCCGCGAACGAGTCGCCGGACCCGTCCACCTCGAGGAGGATCGTGCTGGTGAAGTCTCCCACCACCCCCGCGTACGCCTCGGAAGCACGTGATGCCACAAAGGTGGGCACCGTGATGGTGAACTTCTCACCGGCCCCCCAACGTCGCAGCACCTCACCGAGCGCTGCTGCCACGAGTGCTGTGCCGGCCACCCGTCGCTTGCCGGCGGTCTTCTGGATGGCAGCCCATCCGCGAGCGTCCACCGAGTCTTCCAAGCGCGTGAACTCCGTCCCCTCGCCCGGTCCTCGAGGCAGTTGCGGGGCGGGAGCCAGGCTCGGCAGCCGGTTGACCCAGTATTGTTCTGACCGTCGCCACGAGGCCGACTCGCGGGTGGCACGTTCCTGGGCGATGACCCAGTCCTGGAACGACGCTTCCGGCACCGCCGGCAGGTCTTGGCCGAGAAGAAGAGCCGCGAATTCCGGGACCAGGACCTGGTAGTAACTCCACGCGTCGGCGACCAACAGGTCCAGGCTGAAGTGGATGTAGGCGTTCTGATCCGGCATCAACGACACCTGCACGTCCCACAGGGGGAAGGTGTTGGGGTCGAACAGATGATGCGACAGGTGGTCTCGAAGCTGGGCCAGTTGGTCGTCGGCCTGATCGGGTGGGAGTTGGGACCAGTCGTTGAAGGTGAAGGTCCACGCGGATTCCGGAGGGAGCGTCCTCTGCGACGAGCGGTCGCCGGTGATCACCGTTCGGAGCGACGGGTGCCGCTCCACGATCGTGCTCCACGCATCGCGAACCTTGGCCTCGTCGCCCGGCTGGTAGGGGCGTCGCCACTCCCAGTAGCCCTGGCAACCGACTTCGCCGAAGTCCATGCCTGTGCCGCGCCCGACCAGATAGGCCTCCTGCGTCGCGGTGAGAGGGAACGAGTCGTGGTTGGTCGTGGTCATGCCGATACGCCTCTCGTTGCGGTGGCCTCTGAGTACGTGGTCCAGAGCTCTTCCATCAGCGTCGCCGTTTCGATACGGGTCGTTTCGATGGTGTCCCGCAGCTGGTAGGTCTCTGTCTGCCGCAGAGCAGCGAGGACGGCTGCGACCATGTCCGCGACGAGAACTGCCTGGGCGTCTGAGGCGCCGAGCTGAGCAAGGCTGTTGAGCCCCAGTCGGATTCCGCTGGGCCGACTGGGCGGTCGGGGGTCGTGGGGGATGGCGTTGCGGTTGACCAGGATCCCGGCTTCCTCGAGCGACCGCTCGGACTCCAGGCCGTACGGCCCGGCCGCCGACGTGTCGACCAACACCATGTGCGTGTCGGTTCCGCGCGTGACGATGCGATGGCCATGGCTCGCCAGCCGGTCGGCGACGATGCGCGCCAGATCGACGATGCGAGCGGCGATCGCGCGGAACTCGGGGCTGGTCACGTAACCGAGCGCCCACGCCTTTGCCGCGACCGCTGCGCCGTTGGGCGTGCCCTGAAGGCCCGGAAAGACCGCCTGATCGACTCGCCGGTGCAGGGCCTGAGGGTCTGGCACATTCGTCCCGCCTAGGATCAGCCCTCCGCGCGGCCCGGCGAGCTGCTTGTAAGTGCTGGTGGTGACGAGGTCGGCGTGCGGGACGGGGGAGGGGTGCTGCCCGGCCACCACGAGTCCACTGATGTGAGAGATGTCGGCGATGAGGGCAGCTCCGACTTCCCGGGCGATGTCCGAGAATGCTGCGAAGTCGATCTGCCGTGGGTACGAGCTCGCGCCGCAGATGATGAGAGCCGGCTTCACCTCGCGAGCTTGTGCACGGATCTGGTCATAGTTCAGGAATCCCTCGCCGTCGACGTCGTAGTGGACGTACTCGAACCAGCGTGACGTCTGTGATGCTCGCGAGCCGTGCGAGAGATGGCCGCCGGCCTTCAGATCCATGGACAACACCCGTGAACCAGGGCTGGCCAGCGCGGCCGTGGCGGCCTGGTTCGCCGTGGAACCCGAGTGTGCCTGCACGTTTGCGAACGATGCCCCGAAAGCCGAGCAGGCTCGGGCCTGGGCCAGCTCCTCGACTCGGTCGAAGACCTCACATCCGGGGTGAAAGCGTGCGCCCGGGTAGCCCTCCGTAGTCAGGTCTCCGAACTCGGAACCGGCCAGCGCTCGCATCTCGGGGTGTCCTATGGACGTCGAGGCCACCAACGGCACCGCCGAGCGCGCACGACGCACCTCAGCGTCGAGCAACCCTGCGAGCGGTTCGTCGCGGGCCAGATCAGTTTGGCGAACGCCTATCGGGCTCAGAACGTTGGGCATCTGCACCACCTCCGCGGCCATTCCTAGACCAGCCGGAGTAAAGGGGCGGTGGGTCTGGCTTTGGAGGCCGCGGGATCCCTAACCGATACGTAACTGGCCTGGCTGATGGTGTCGGCGTGTACGCAACTTCGCGGGCGAGAAGCCTGCCGACAAAGGAGACAACGTGAGTTCGCCCAACGACGACACGACGGTGGATGCGCAGAAGTCGGAGTGGGGGAGTGAGAGCGCGACGAACCCGAAGCGATGGACGATCCTGTGGGTGCTCGCCACGGCTCAGTTCATCATCTTCCTCGATGCGACCATCGTGAACGTGGCTCTTCCGTCGATCCGTGACGACCTCGAGATGTCCAACTCGATGCTCACCTGGGTCGTCAACGGATACCTACTGGCCGCGGGAGGTCTCCTCCTGATGGGCGGTCGACTCGGGGATGTCATCGGACGACGCAAGGTGTTCGTCGCAGGTGCCCTCATGTTCGGAGTGGCCTCCGTCGTCGCGGCAACGTCGACCTCCGCCGAAGTCCTGCTGGGCGCGAGAGTGCTTCAGGGTGTCGCCGAGGCCCTCGCGGCGCCCGCGGCCCTGGGCATCATCGCCCTGACATTCTCCGACCTCAAGGAACTCCAGAAGGCATTCGGTATCTGGGGTGGACTGTCCGGCCTAGGGTCTGTCGCCGGCGTGCTCCTGGGCGGGGCCCTTGTCGACCTCATCAGCTGGCGGTGGATCTTCTGGATCAACGTGCCCCTGGCGATCATCCCGGCCGTATTGATCGTGGGGCTGGTGGCCGAATCCAAGATGCAGGGCAAGATCTCCGACGGGCCCCTGAGCGCCCTGCTGGTCACCGGAGGCACCGTGTCACTGGTGCATGGCATCCTCCAGATCGCCGAGCACGGTCTGATGTCGGGTACCACCCTGATGCCGCTGCTCATCGGGCTGGCACTCCTGGCGGCCTTCGTCATCCTGCAGGGCCGGTCCTCGACGCCGCTGCTGCCACTGAGCTTCCTCCAGGACGGCGTCCGGGCGGCCGGCTACCTGGGTCTGGGCCTGCTCAACGCAGCAACCGCAGGCATGTTCTTCCTGCTGGTCCTGTACATGCAGTCGCTGCTGGGCTACTCGCCTTTGCAGAACGGACTTGCGTGGGTGCCCTACTGCCTCGTGTTCATGGTCGGCATCCAGCAGGCCATCAAGCGGATGCCGACGGTCGGCGCCCGCGGCGTCATGGTGACGGGTCTGAGCGTGGCTGCTGCCGGGATGGCGCTGTTGGCCTCGCGACCCTTCGGCGACGGATTCTGGGAAGGTCTCCTGCCGGGCATGATCCTCGTCGGTCTCGGCGGCGGCGTGACCTTCCCAGCCGCACAGACCGCTGCGCTGACGAACCTCACCATGCAAGACGCTGGACTGGGATCGGGCATCGTCACCACGCTCGGGCAGCTGGGCCAGGCGATCGGCCTGGCCTCCCTGACGGCGATTGCCTTGGGTGTCGGCACGAAGGGATCCTTCGACCAAAGCACCATCGGAAGTTCCATGTGGGTGTCCACGGGCATCCTCGTCGTCGCGGCAGCAAGCGTGTCACTGGTTCTCCGGGGAAGTCGTGCAGATGCAGGCAAGGTTCCTGCATGAGATACCCGGCGGGCGGGCGGGGACCACGGT
>NZ_JBHVKN010000243.1:0-7156 GCF_042798075.1 Nocardioides sp. NPDC057772 | reverse complement strand
ATCGCCCGTGGCTTCCGCAACCTGGACCACTACCGACTCAGGATGCTCCTCATCGCCGGCGGCCTACGCCACCCCCACCTCAGGTAGGAAGAGCCAGAAATCCTGACTACGCATTGCCAGGTGATTTTCGTCCCGCCTCTCAGCTCCGGCAGCGACTAATGCCGCTACAGGCGCGTCCGAATTCTTGTTTCTTGGGATGAATCTGTAGACCGCGGATTCGACGCCCACTAGTCCTCCCCTGGGTGGACTACTCGATCTTCCCGAGCACGTCCCCGATCGCGACGGTGCCACCGACGTCGGTGCCGCGGGAGAGCACGCCCGCACGATGCGCGGTGACCCGGGTCTCCATCTTCATGGCGTCGAGGACGGCGACGTCCTGGCCCTCGGTGACCTTCTCGCCGTCGGCGACGAGCCACTCGACGAGTACGCCGGGGACGGGTGCCTCGAGCGCCGTCGGGTCGGCGGCCGGGGCTCCGCCGTCCACCGGTGCGGACCCGCCTGCGGCGAGACCGCGCAGCAGGTCGTCCGGCAGTCCGAGCATCACCCGGCGACCGTCGATCTCGATCGGCACCCGTCGGAGCGGCTGCTCGGGCGCCCGCTCGGGTCGCCGCTGCGCCTCGAGGCGGGGCATCAACGTGGTCTCGATCCACTGGGTGTGCACCGCGAACTCGTCGGTCGAGAACGCCGGGTCCTCGAGCAGCACGCGATCGAAGGGGATGACCGTCGCGACGCCCTCGACCGAGAGCTCGCGGAGCGCTCGGCGGGCACGTACGAGCGCGGTGTCGCGGTCAGGAGCGTGCACGATCAGCTTGGCGATAAGGGAGTCGAAAGCGCTCTGCACGGTGTCGCCCGCCTCGATCCCGGCGTCCCAGCGCACGCCGGGCCCGGCCGGGACCCGCAGGCCCGTCACGACGCCGGGGCTCGGCAGGAAGCCGCGGCCCGGGTCCTCGGCGTTGATCCGCAGCTCGATCGCATGCCCGGAGGGCTCCGGTGTGGATGAGAAGGAGATCCCCTCACCCGCAGCGATCCGCAGCTGCTCGGCGACGAGGTCGACGCCGGTGACCGCCTCGGTGATCGGGTGCTCGACCTGCAGCCGGGTGTTCACCTCGAGGAACGAGATCACCCCGTCGGCACCCATCAGGAACTCGACGGTGCCGGCGCCGCGGTAGGAGACTGCCGCGCAGATGTCGCGGGCGGCGTCGTGGATGCGGCGGCGCTGCTCGTCGGTCAGGCCCGGCGCGGGTGCCTCCTCGACGAGCTTCTGGTTGCGTCGCTGGAGCGAGCAGTCCCGGTCGCCGACGACGACGACATGACCGTTGCCGTCGCCCAGCACCTGCGCCTCGATGTGCCGCGGACGCTCGAGGAACCGCTCGACGAAGCACTCCCCGCGTCCGAAGGCGGCCAGCGCCTCACGCGAGGCGGACTCGAAGGCGTCGGCGACGTCCTCGAGCTCACGGGCCACCTTCAGCCCGCGCCCGCCGCCACCGAAGGCGGCCTTGATCGCGATGGGCAGACCGTGCTCGCGCGCGAACGCGACCGCCTCGTCGGCGGACTCCAGCGGCCGGTCGGTGCCCGCGACCAGCGGCGCGCCGACGCTCTGCGCGATCCGGCGCGCGGTGATCTTGTCGCCGAGCTTCTCGATGCTCTCCGGGCTCGGGCCGATCCAAGTGAGGCCGGCGGCCTCGACGGCGCGCGCGAACTCGGCGCTCTCCGACAGGAACCCGTAGCCGGGATGCACCGCGTCGGCACCGGACGCCTGCGCCGCGGCCAGCAGCCACTCGATGCTGAGATAGGAGTCGGCGGCGGTGGAGCCACCCAGGACGTACGCCTCGTCGGCGAGCCGCACGTGCAGCGCGTCGGCGTCCTGGTCGGCGTAGACGGCGACCGACACCAGGCCGGCCTCGGCGACCGCCCGCACGACGCGGACGGCGATCTCTCCCCTGTTGGCGATGAGCACCCTGCGCATGTCAGTCTCCTCGGATGTCGGCGACGGGTCGGAAGCGGATGCGGACCCCGGGCGGCAGCTGCCCGGCCAGGTCCAGGTCGCGGTCGATGACCGCGCCGATGATCGGATAGCCGCCGGTGAGCGGGTGGTCCGGAAGGAACAGCACGGGCTGGCCGTCGGGAGGCACCTGGATGGCGCCGGTCACCGCGCCCTCGCTCGGCAGCTCTCCGGACACGGCCCGCTCCAGCGGGACGGCCCCTTCGAGACGTACGCCGACGCGGTCGGAGCGGGGCGTGACGGTCCACTCCTGCTCGACGAGGGTGCGTACGCCGGCTTGGGTGAACCAGTCGTCGCGCGGCCCGAGCACGATGCGCAGCTCGACGGTGTCACCGGGTGCGGGCAGCGGGTCGGCGGGAGCCGGGCAGGGATCGACCGCGTGCGGCGCGGCCGCGGGGCCGTGCAGCGGGACGATGTCACCAGCCTGCAAGGGGCGGCCGCCGAGATCGCCGGGGCCGAGGCCCGCGAGCGTGTCGCTGGAGAGGCTGCCGAGCGCGTCCGGAAGGTCCAGGCCGCCGCGTACGGCGATCACCGCACGCAGGCCGGCGCTCACCGCGCCGAGACGCAGCTCCTCACCGTCCTCGAGCGCGGTCGCGGTGCCGTGCTCGACCGGGAGGGGTGGGCCGTCGCTGCGTACGATCGTCGTCTCGGCGACCGCGCCGGTGACCGCGACGACCGCGGGGCCGGTGAAGCGCAGGACCGCGCCGCCACCGGCGAGCTCGAAGCCTGCCGCGCCGGGCTCGTTGCCGACGGCGCGGTTCGCGGCCCGCAGGGCGCGGCGGTCGGCCGTACCCGAGGCGGAGACGCCGAGGGCGGCATGGCCGGAGCGGCCGAGGTCCTCGAGCACGAGCTGCAGGCCGGGGCGTACGACCTCGACGGCGAAGGGGTGTGCTGCGGCCTCGGGGGGCGAAGCAGATGCGGCGACCGAGCGTTGTATCGAGCTTGTCGAGATGACCGACTCACGCTCGAGCCGCTCGAACCGCACGGTCATCCCGGGCGCGAGGAGCGCGGGCGGGTCCCGGTGGAGGTCCCACATCGGCGCGTCCGTACGTCCGATGAGCTGCCAGCCGCCGGGGCTCTCCCGCGGGTAGACGCCGGAGAACGTCCCCGCGAGCCCGACCGAACCGGCCGGGATCCGGGTGCGCGGCGAGGAGCGGCGCGGTACGTCGAAGAGCGGGTCGTCGCCGACGAGATAGCCGAAGCCCGGGGCGTAGCCGGTGAAGGCCACCCGCCACGTCGCGGCCGTGTGGCGCGCGACGACCTCCTCGGTGCTGACCCCGAGCAGCTCGGCGACCTCATCGAGGTCCTGGCCGTCGTAGCGCACGCCGATCGTCACCGAGCCCGCGGTCGGGAGACCGCCGTGGACGGCTTCGACGCGGGACAGCTCCTTGGCGAGCGTCACCTCGTCGACCAACGTCGGGTCGAAGCGGACGAGCACCGTCCGCGCCGCAGGCACCAGCTCGACGACGCCGGTCGGAGGCTCGGCCACGAGGGCCGCGTGCAGCCGCATCGCGCCCTCGAGGTCCTCCTCCTCGACCAGAAGCGCCTGGTCCGATGCGATGAGAACGCGCCTCACGCCAGATACTCCGCATCCGGAACGTCGGTGATGAACATGTGGCCGGGCGCGTGGGTGAGCGCGAACGGCGGGCGCGAGGCCATGATCGCCGCCTGCGGGGTGACGCCGCAGGCCCAGAAGACCGGCACCTCGCCGTCCCGCACCTCGGGCGCGTCGCCGAACTCGGCAGCGTCCAGGTCGGCGATACCGAGCGAGGCCGGGTCGCCCACATGCACCGGCGCACCGTGCACCGCCGGGTAGCGGCCGGAGATGCGTACGGCATCCGCAACCCGGTCCGCAGGGATCGGCCGCATGGAGACCACCATGTCGCCGCGGAGGCGTCCGGCAGGTGCGCACGCGCGCGAGGTGCGGTACATCGGCACGTTGCGGCCGAGCTCCTGGTGACGGATCGGGATCCCGGCATCGGCCAGGCCCGCCTCGAAGGTGAAGCTGCAGCCGATCAGGAACGAGACCAGGTCGGGGTGCTCCTCCCAGACCGCGCCGGCGTCGGTGACCTCCTCGGTCAGCTCGCCCTCGCGCCAGATCCGGTACGCCGGGATGTCGGTGCGCAGGTCCGAGCCGGGCGCCAGGGTCGACTCGTAGGCGCCCGGGTCGAGCACCTCGAGGACCGGGCACGGCTTCGGGTTGCGCTGCGCGAAGAGCAACACCTCGAAGGCCCAGTCGGCCGGCACCGCGATCAGGTTCGCCTGCACCAGGCCGTGGGCGACACCGCTGGTCGGCGCGACCTCGCCGGCCCGGTAGGAGGCGCGCGCGGCGCGCGCCTCCTCCAGCTGGGTGGCGCTCGCGATCATGCCGCCGCTCCGGCGAAGGGCGCGATGACCATGCCCTCGGCCTCGAACAGCTCCCGGATGGCGGCGGCCATCCGGATCGCCCCGTCGCTGTCGCCGTGCACGCAGATCGAGTCGGCGCGTACGGCCACGTCGGTGCCGTCGATCGCCTCGACGACACCTTCGCGGGCGAGCCGCAGCATGCGGGCCGCGACGGCGTCGGAGTCGTGGAGGACCGCACCGGGCTCGGCGCGCGAGACCAGCTCGCCGCCGGGTGTGTAGGCGCGGTCGGCGAAGGCCTCAGCCGCCGTCGCGAGGCCGGCCTTCTCCGCCACGTCGAGGACGACGCCGCCGGCGAGCCCCAGCAGCACGAGGGACGGGTCGATCGCCTTGACCGCTGCGACGACGTCCCGCGCCTGCCGCTCGTCGCGGGCGATCGTGTTGTAGAGCGCGCCGTGCGGCTTGACGTAGCGGACCGCCCCGCCGACCGCCGAGGTCAGGCCGAACAGCGCGCCCAGCTGGTACTCGACGTGCGCCTGCAGCGTCGCCGAGTCGATGTCCATCGCGCGACGGCCGAAGCCCTCGTAGTCGCGGTAGCCGGGGTGCGCGCCGATGGTGACGCCGTTGGCGACGGCATCGGCGAGCGTCGTACGGATCCCTTCGGGGGTGCCGGCGTGGAACCCGCAGGCGACGTTGGCGCTCGAGACGATCCCGAGCATGGCCGCGTCGTCGGCGACCACCCGGTCGGGGGCGTTCTCGCCGAGGTCGGAGTTCAGGTCGATGGTTGCGCTGTTGTTCACGGTGTTCACGCTCCAATGCCGATGAAGGCGAAGATCGGGCCGATCGAGACGATGCCCATGTACCAGGTGAGCAGGGTCGCGAGCGTCCCCAGGGCCAGCAGCCACAGCGGGTAGCGGTAGCCGTGCAGGACGTCGCGCTGACGGAACCAGCCGACGTACATGAAGATCGTCATGCCGATCGGGAGGATCAGACCGTTGAAACCGCCGACGAAGACCAGGATAGCCGCGGGCGCCGCGCCGATCAGCAGGTAGAGGACGAGGGAGACCAGGATGAAGGCGACGGTTGCGACCTGCAGCGGCCACCCCGTTCCCAGCTTCTTCGAGAAGGTCGAGATGAAGGTCGCCGAGGTGTAGGCGGCACCGATGACCGAGGTGATCGCCGCGGCCCAGAAGATCGCGCCGAAGATGCGGATGCCGGCGTCACCGAGCACCGCACCGAACGCCTGACCCGCCGGGTTGGCCGCCTGGCTCGAGAAGTCGAGGGTGACGCCCGAGGCCACGACGCCGAGGATCGCCAGGAAGAGTACGTAGCGCATGATCCCGGTCACGAGGATGCCGCTCATCGAGGCACGGTGCACGGCCGGCACGTGCTGGGGACCGGTGAGGCCGGAGTCGAGATAGCGGTGTGCGCCGGCGTAGGTGATGTACCCGCCGACCGTGCCACCCACGATCGTGGTGATCGTCGCGAAGTTGAGGGTGTCGGGCACGAAGGTCTGGCGCAGCGCGTCGCCGACAGGAGGCTGGGACGCGATCGCGACGAAGAGGGTGAGGCCGATCATCAGCAGGCCGAGCGCGAGCACCACCATGTCGACGACGCGGCCGGCCCGCTTGTACATGAAGATTCCGATCGCGAGCAGCGCCGAGAGCAGCCCGCCGAGCTTCGGGTCGAGGCCCAGCAGCGCGTTGAGACCGAGGCCCGCACCCGCGATGTTGCCGATGTTGAACGCCAGCCCACCGATCACGATCAGCGTCGCCAGGACGTGACCGGAGAACGGCACGGCCTCGTTGGCCAGGTCGCCGGCGCGCTTGCCGGCGACGGTGATCATCCGCCACACGTTCATCTGCAGCGCGAAGTCGATCAGGATCGAGGCGAGGATCGCGAAGGCGAACGCCGCGCCGAGCTGGGCGGTGAAGGTCGCGGTCTGGGTGATGAAGCCGGGGCCGATGGCCGAGGTGGCCATCAGGAAGATGGCGCCGAGGATCGGTCCTCGGCGAGAGCGCGCGAAGCTCTTCGCGCGCTCGGCGCTGCTTGTGTCAGTCATGGGGGACTCCTGCCATCCGCGGGCCGTGTGGTCGAGGCCACATTCTTTATGTAGTACAGGATGGCACTGATTGTTCAACAATGATACCCGGGTTCGTTAAAATCCTGTTTCGATTGTCCGCGGATGTGATTCCCCTAGGATGCGGTCATGCCCGATGTCGAGGACACCCTGACGAACGCCCTGCGCCGGCGGATCATCGACGGCGAGTTCGCGCCCGGCACCCGGCTCTCGGAGATCTCCCTCGCCGAGAAGCTCGGGGTCTCGCGCAACACGCTCCGCGAGGCGTTCCGGGTGCTGGCGGAGCAGGGGCTCATCGAGCACGTCCCCCACCGTGGCGTCTCGGTCGCCTCACCCGGCGTCGCGGACGTCGTCGACATCTACCGCGCACGCCGCTACGTCGAGCCTGCCGCCCTGGCCGCGGGCTCCCCGCTGCATCCCGCGGTGGCCGCGATGCGCGAGGCGGTGGAGCTGGGCGAGACCAGCCTCGAGGCGCGTGACTGGCGCGCCGTCGGCAGCGCCAACATGGCGTTCCACGACGCGATCGTCGCTCTCGCCGACAGCCCACGCCTGGAGCGGCTCTTCCGCGACATCGCCGCCGAGCTGCGGCTCGCGTTCCTCGAGATCGACAACCCCGAGGCCCTGCACGCTCCCTTCGTCACGCGCAACCGCGCCCTGCTCGAGACCTTCCTCGAGCAGGGCTGTTGCTCGTACCGGACGTGGTCCTCCTGCCGGAAGGGCCGGTCAAGGAC